>JBDTMQ010000001.1:0-3563 GCA_039934155.1 Acidobacteriota bacterium
TCCCAAAAGGAACGACGACCTCGCATTTTATCACGTTATGCTAATAAACAAAGGCGTTCGGGATCGGTTTGTCGTTCACATCGCCGAAATATTGTCCGGAGATCCCGTCCTGCGATTTGAACAGCCACCAGGTAGCGGTCGACGGTCTGTAGATGCCAAAATCAGCCTTGCCGTCACCGTCATAGTCCGCCGGTGCGGGCAGGTCGCCATTCTGGCCCCAACTAATGCCGGTAATTCCGCCGGTACTCTTAAATACATACCATTCGCCCGTGGATGGCCGGAATATCGTTTGATCGGTCTTTCCGTCACCATCGAAATCGGCGGGGACGGGAATGTCACCGGCAATTCCCCAGTTCAATGCCGTAAAGGAACCGAGCGTACCGAGCAAATACCACGTTCCGTCTGATGGCCGATAAATGGTCATATCGACCTTTTCGTCGCCGTCAAAATCACCGATTTGCGGCTTGTCGCCCGCCACGCCAAAATTAACGAAGGAATATCCCTGCTGGCTAAGTATGCGATACCAGGTGCCGTCTGACGGACGGAAGACCGCAATATCAGCCTTATGATCGCCGTCATAATCTGCGGGTACCGGAATATCGCCGCCAACGCCCCATGGGACAGAGACGAAAGTATTCAAGCCGGAATTGATGATGTACCAGTTGCCGTCACTTGGACGCCAGACCGCAATGTCCGTCTTTCCATCACCGTCATAATCAGCAGGCGTCGGCATATCGCCGGCCTGACCGAAGTTCCTGAATTGATAACCTGCCTGAGACAGCGATAGATACCAATTATTATCCGACGGACGATAGACCGCAACGTCGGCGTGGCCGTCACCGTCAAAATCGAACCGCGTTCGGGCCGACGGCGGGGGCGTTCCGCTGCCTGCACCCCAAAAGCCGGACTGGACCGTAAATGAGCCGCCCGTGGCAGGAGCCGTGTCGGCCGCCGTCTGACCGATCGTTCCCGTTAGGGCGAATGAGCCGCCGGTCGTTCTGCCGCCGCCGTTGGAAATAACCGATTTTCGGATCTCGAACCCGCCGCCCGACTGTGCGATCGTCAAACCAGAGATCGTCAGAACCAGGCCCAGAACTGTTGCTATCTTAATAAAACGCACTTTTTCTACCCCTGATTCGTCTATTGCTTACAGATCGATGCCGCAGAATTGCCGGCGCAAACGAGCTTTTTAAGAGCATCCAATTCGGCCTGTTGCCGGTCGATCCTTTCCTTTTGTGCCTGTTCGGCGGCTTTTCTTTCACTCAATTCCTTTTGCAGGGAAATGATCTGTGCCTGTTGGGTATCAACCGTCTTTAGAAGGGAGGCCGCCGATTTACCGCTATCGATCGATTTCGGATCTACCAATGGTGGTGGTGCCGAACATGTCGCGAGCTCGTTGCTGGCATTCATGCAAAGCGCTATCGCGCCGGCGGCGCCGAGCTGGTTAACAACCACGGTGCCGTTGGCATTGATCTTTAGCCTGTCTGCTTCGCCGCCTTCAGCCGCTGCTGTTCGAAATGTAATGCTGGTGCCGACGCCTGCACCGGTTGCCGAGCGGCCGGCGATCGCCAGATTGTCGCCAGACGCATCGATCCTGAAGGAGTTTGCTGCGTCGCCGCCATCGTTATTGACATAAACCGCATTGGATGCAGCGCTGTCAGGTGCAGCGGTCAATCCGAAAAATCCGTTTCCGCGAACGTCAAGTGTTGTAAGTGCTGTCGGGGTGCCAATGCCGAAGTCGCCAAGTATGCGGCCGTTTCCGCCGATCGTTCCGTTTCCGCCTACATTAAAGTTGAAACCAACTTGTGCCGTAGTGCCGTTTTGTACGTAGTGCGGGCTCCCTGACGGAATATCGCCCGCTACCAGGGTTGCCGGCGACCAGATCGTGCCATTGCTTCTCAGAAACGTTCCGTTCGCACCTGCCGCAGAAAGTCCGGTGCCGCCGCGTGCGATCGGTAAAGTACCCGAAGTGATGCTCGACGCGGGAAGGCTGAACGCTCCTGCGCTCAACGTTCCTGTTACATTCAAATTGCCGCCGATAGTGCCGTTTCCGCCAATGTTAAAGCTGGCCCCGGACTGTAGTGCGCCGGAGGTCGTAATGTAAGTATTGGACAGTGACGGGATATCGGCCGCGATGAGGGTCGCCGGTGACCATGCTGAGCCGTCGCTTCTTAAGAACGTTCCGATCCCGCCTGCAGCCGACAAACCAGTACCGCCGCGTGCTATACCGAGTGTGCCGCTTGTGATGCTGGATGCAGGCAAACTGAATGTTCCGGCTGTCAATGTGCCCGTTACGTTCAAGTTGCCGCCGAAAGCGCCATTGCCTCCAATATTCAGATTGGCTCCAGGCTGGAGCGTGCCGCTAGTCGTAATATACGTATTGGACAGTGACGGGATATCGGCCGCGATGAGGGTCGCCGGTGACCAGGCTGAGCCATCGCTTCTCAAGAACGTTCCGATTCCGCCCGCAGCCGATAAACCTGTACCGCCGCGTGCGATACCGAGTGTACCGCTCGTAATACTCGATGCGGCAATGCTACCGGTAAAGGTGCCGGCTACACTGAGATTTCCCCCGATAGTGCCGTTTCCGCCAACATTAAAGTTGAACCCCGCCTGCGGAGTTATACCGTTCTGAATATAATGCGGGCTTCCGGCAGGAATATCGCCAGATGTCAGCAAAGAGGTTTGCCATGCAGAACCATCGCTTCGAAGAAACGTTCCAGTGCCACCCACTGTTGAAAGTCCAGTACCACCGCGTGCGATCGGAATGGTTCCGGTCGTTATGCTCGAGGCCGGAATGCTTGCCGTCAGCGTGCCGGCCACGTTCAGATTGCCGCCGATAATACCATTGCCGGTAATATTAAAATTACCAGTCTGGGCCGAGACATTATTTCGAATATAGATAGTGTCCAGCGAGGGAAGGTCGCTAATGGCCAGCGGAGCAGCTTGCCATACGCCAGCATTGCTTCGCAGTACATTACCCGTCGTGCCGGCATTGGAGACGCCGGTACCGCCATTGACCGTCGGAACGACGCCCAGCAGGTTCGCTACCGGTACAGTGAACGTGCCTGAAAAAGCGCCTGAAACGTTCAGTCCGCCCGGTATCCGGACCGTGTCTGCCGCCCTTCCTAAATAAATAGAATTGCTGAGCGAAGCTACGGCGCCAGAGCCGATCGCTGTGGCAAAGCTCAAGTTGTTTGCACTGAAATCCGCTCCCGATCCCAAGGCCGTATTATTTGAGCCAAGGGTATTGATGACGCCTGCGCCAAAACCAAAAAATGCATTTCCGGATCCTGTCGTGGTCGCCGATCCGGACGACGAACCGAAAAACGCGTTTCCGGTTCCGGACGGGTTAGCACTGCCTGAGCCAACTCCCGCAAAAAGATTGTTTGTGCCGCCGATGCTAAGAACCCGGTTCGTTGCGATGGTGAATTGCGTTCCGGCGTTAAAGATATTCGCCGTGCCGGTTCCACCCACATTAAAGTTGAATCCGGCCTGGGCAGTCGTGCCGTTCTGGACGTAATGCGGACTTCCCGAGGGTACATCGCCAGCGGCGAGCGCCG
>JBDTMQ010000002.1:0-4085 GCA_039934155.1 Acidobacteriota bacterium
AAATCTTTGTTTTGCCTTGTCCTGGCTGCTATTTTTGCCGGCTCGTGCAGTATTCCTAATTTGGAAGCTCCGGATTGCATTGACGCTCGAGATACGGCACGCGAGTTCTATTCGCAGCATTTTGGAAGCGATCTGAACTTTTCGCCGGAACGGATCGCTGAGCAGAAGCGGTTCATTTCTAACGCGTATGCAGACCGACTGAAAAATATATCGGCCGATACCGATCCTTTCACGATGACGCCCGCCAGCGATCCGCCAAAAGCGTTTCGGATCGGCGAGTGCCGCAGTCTGGAGCCTCAAAAAAAGGTCGAGTTCGAGGTCGTGTTTTTTTGGCGAACTGATACAAGAAGCGAACAGCGATCTGTGGCGGCTGAAACCGTTAACGAGGACGGCCGCTGGGTGATAGATAGAGTAAAAGCGAAACAAGAATGACAGAAGCAAAGACCGCTCTGACTAAAATAACGGCGTCGCTCGACGCCGCAGAAGAACTGAACCCTGCCCTGAACGCGTTTCTCTCTATTGAGCGTGACCACGCAGAAACGCGCGCGGCCGCCGTGGATAAGGACGAAAGCGACCTGTCTCTTCGCGGTGTAGCGATAGCGGTTAAGGACAATATCTGCACAAAAGGTCTGCAAACGACATGCGGTTCGCGAATTCTCAGCGGTTATCGGGCCCAATACGACGCGACCGCCGTCAGCCGACTGAATGCCGCGGGGGCGGTCGTAGTTGGAAAGACCAATATGGATGAGTTCGCCATGGGCTCGTCGAATGAGTCTTCTGCCTTTGGCAGCGTTAAGAATCCCTGGGATATAGAACGAGTGCCGGGCGGCAGCTCGGGCGGCTCGGCCGCTGCGGTCGCCTCGGGAATCGTTCCTGTCGCTCTGGGCTCAGAGACCGGTGGTTCGGTCAGACAGCCTGCGTCGCTGTGCGGGATCGTCGGTTTCAAGCCGACTTACGGCCGCATTTCAAGATACGGGCTTGTTGCTTTTGCCTCGTCGCTGGACAACATTGGTATTTTTGGACGTTCTGCCGCCGATGTCGCGAGAGTTTTAGGCGTAATTGCGGGTAGAGATCCAATGGACTCGACTTCGGCTGAGGTTCCGGTACCCGATTATTCAGCGTACATCAACAGAGACATTAAGGGTAAATGCATCGGAGTTCCGCGATCACTTTTTGGCGAAGGGCTCGACGACGACGTGCGCGATGCCGTCGAAACCTCGATCTCTAATTTTGGAAAACTCGGTGCGCGGATCGTCGATGTCGAACTTCCCTACGCAAAATACGGTATTGCCGTGTATTACATAATCGCTACAGCTGAGGCCTCGTCTAACCTTGCCCGATACGATGGCGTAAGATACGGATTTCGTGCCGAAAACTCCGAAAATTTGCGGAAAATGTATTTCCAGACACGTGAAGAGGGATTTGGCCCCGAGGTAAAGCGGCGGATAATGCTCGGCACTTATGTACTGTCAAGCGGATATTACGACGCCTACTACGCCAAAGCGCAGAAGGTCAGAGCGCTAGTCAAACAGGATTACCAACGCGCGTTTGCCCAATGCGACGCGATCCTTACACCTACCTCGCCGTCAGTCGCGTTCAAGATCGGCGAGCGTTCCGACGACCCGCTGGCGATGTATCTTAGCGATATTTACACAGTCTCGGCGAACCTCGCCGGCATTCCCGGTATCAGTGTCCCCTGCGGACTTTCCGCCGAAGGGCTGCCGATCGGAACTCAGCTGTTGGGTAATTTTTGGTCCGAAGATGTGCTGCTGAATCTTGCTAACGTTTACGAGGCGACGTTTCCACTCGAGGCAAAGCCGCGCATTTTTGCTAAAAACGGCTAATTAGGCAGTCTGAGCTGAGTGTATTCGGCATTCTTGGCGATCACGCCGAATTCATTGGGCGGCAGAATATTTCGCCAGCGCGACGTATCCGCCAGGAGCTTTTGGATCTCCCCCGCTGGCAGCGGCCGCGAGAACAAATAGCCCTGTCCCATCTCACATCCCAGATTCCGAAGCTGGTGAAGCTGGTGAATACTCTCGATCCCTTCGGCGATCACGTTCAACTTGAGCGCCCTGGCGAGGGCGATCACGGTCCGCACGATCTCGCCGTTCTCGCTGCCTGCCTCCATCGTACTGACAAAAGAGCGGTCGATCTTTAATGTGTCGATCGGGAACCGATGCAGATAACTCAGGCTCGAATACCCCGTCCCGAAATCGTCGATGCTGATCGTTACGCCGGTCGCCTTTATCTTTTGCAGCATCTCGATCGCGGTCTCTGCGTTTTCCATCACGGCACTTTCAGTGATCTCAAGCTTGAGGCTCGTCGGTCTTAAACCTGTATCTATCAGTATCGCCCTGATCTCGTCGATCAACGCCGGATGTTTGAAATGTTTGGCTGATAAATTGACGCTGACGATCAGATCGGCGTTATCATCGGACATTCGTTGCCAGGCTGCCATTTGCCGGCAGGCCTGACGCAGGATCATGATCGTCATCGGAATTATTATTCCGGTCGACTCGGCGAGCGATATGAACTCGAACGGCGGCACAAGACCGCGTGTCGGATGATTCCAGCGGATCAGCGCTTCGAAACCCTTAAGCTTCAGATCGTCGAGGTCGACGATCGGCTGATAGAAAAGCTCGAATTCGTTTCGATCAACGGCAAATCGAAGGTCGGTTTCCAGCTCAAGCAGCGAAACCGCCCGCGTATGCATTTCGCGGTCAAAAATGACGTAATCCCTTTGGGTTTCCTTGGCATAGTACATCGCGATGTCGGCGTCGCGAAGTATCTCTTCAGCGTGATTATAGACCGACGTTCCAAACGCGATTCCGATGCTGACGCTGGTAAATATCTGTCGCCCCTCGAGTGTGAACGGCTCAGATATCTGTTTGGCGACCTTCTCGGCAAAATTCATTACTGCCGCCGTATTGTTAAGATCTGTCAGCAGTATCGCGAATTCGTCGCCGCTGAAACGGCCGACAAGGTCAGTTCCCCGTACCATTTGTGAGAGCCTTTCGCCAACGTCCGAGATCATTCGATCGCCGACTGAATGACCGAGACTTTCGTTGAGCATTTTGAAACGGTTCAGGTCGAGGAACAAGACCGCAAAACGTCGATTCTCGCCAGTTCGGCTCTTGGCGAGCAGTTCTTTCAGGGCCTCGAGGAATTGGTTTCGATTAGGCAGGCCGGTCAAGGCATCGTGATATGCCGCGTGACGGAATTTTTCACGGCTTTCAGCCAGGGCATGTCCGCTCTTTTCGAGCTCGGCCACGTAATGCTGCAATTCCCTTACGTGCTCTTCCGCTTGTTCGGCGCGGGCTCGTTCGGCGTTTTCGGCCTTGGCGCCGGTCCGACGTACGTCGTCGGTATACCGTCGATAGGTCAGATATACAACCGCAAAAATACCCACAACCCCGATAAACATGAAAATGTTTATCTGGTCGAGCGATTTCTGGCAGACGCCGGCGAGAGCCGCGCCCGAAAAGAACATTACAAAAGCGTTCAGACAGTAATCGTTCCAAACGCCCCATACGGTGTTCCCGGTTTTGATGGCCAGAAAACTCGCAACCAGTACCGAATTGATAAGAAACTGAGGAATGGCCATTGCCGCCAACAGCCAAAGATACATGGAATTGTCGCCCGACCGCAGCACTGTTTCGGCGGAACCGAATATCAGCTTTACCGCCATGGCTGTGCCAAACGACGAAACGGCAGCGATTAGAATATTGATCACGACCGTCTTAAATCGTATCGTCACCCCCTGACGTCTGAAGTTAAGCGACGTGAATGCGGTTTCCAGCACCGCCAGCATAACGGCGACCTCGCCGCCGTATCTGAGAAACGACAAAAAGATCAACGCATCTGAGATCGTAAGGTGGATCTTTGTCCGCGGCAGCTGAATTCGAAGGTAGGAACTGAAAAAGACCGTAATGACCGAGAGGATCAGCAAGCCAATATCGGCCTTTTGGACCGGAAATCCATAAACGGACCATCCGACCGCCGCTAAACCGGCTGGTGCTAGACAGATCAAATATCTATTGATTATTTGCTCTTTCCGTTCCATCGGGTGAGTTGAATTGTAA
>JBDTMQ010000003.1:0-2162 GCA_039934155.1 Acidobacteriota bacterium
TGCAGCAGGCGAAAAAAGTGATCATAATTCCCGGCTATGGGCTTGCGGTCGCACAGGCCCAGCATTCGCTGGCCGAGGTTGTTAAAATATTAAAAGAAGCCGGAACCGAAGTGAAGTTCGCCATCCATCCCGTCGCCGGCCGCCTTCCCGGGCACATGAACGTTCTGCTAGCCGAAGCAAACATCCCCTACGATATCGTCTTCGAGATGGACGAGATCAACGACGAATTCAGCTCTACCGATGTCTCGTGGGTGATCGGTGCCAACGACATCGTCAACCCATCGGCTATGGACGACCCCGCGTCGCCGATCGCCGGCATGCCCGTCCTCCACGTCTGGGAAGCCCGCGACACGATCGTCATGAAACGCTCAATGGCATCCGGCTACGCCGGCGTCGACAACCCGCTGTTCTATAAAGAAAACACCCTGATGCTCTTCGGCGACGCGAAAAAGGTGGTGGATGAGATTTTGACGGTTATGCGGGCGTAGTTCTAAAGTGACGAACGATTCATCCATATGGAAATCATTGAGTTGGGTGGCCCTAAGCTTCTCATTACTCGCTCTGGCGTTGATGGTGTTCATCAAACCTCAGGGCATATGTTACCGACCGTTTTAGCCGTTTTCCTCAGTCTATTTTCACGAAGACGTTGGCCCTCTGTTCTGGCCGTCTTAATATCGTTTGGACTAATCGCTTGGGAATTGGTGAATTTAAGGGTTCGCAGTTTTACCTCTGCTTCCAACTATCGTCTTATGAGACGTTATAGTCCTTTTAGCTCAAGTCTCCGGAGCAGACGCAATAACTTTAGCTACAGGTAAAGCGAAGCGTAACCTGTAGACAATGCGGAAGCCCGCGCGATAGCAAGGGCGTAGTGAGCAAAGCTACATCAGCCAGGGCGTAACCCAAACTTATGGTATTAGCCGACGACCACGGATTTCCCAAATTTTAAACTAACGATTTTCCGTCCGCATATCTTTTGACTTTCCGTACATTTGGGACCTGGCTGCACGGCGATGAGCGCTTTTCCGTCGGACGACAGAAACCAATCGATACAAGGTTCCGGCCATTCAACCCAGCGTGCCTTTGATCGAAACAATGCAGACCCGGCAAAAGTCGCCCACCGTTATCCTAACCCATAAACAACGCGAGATCGTTGCCATGGCTATCCACGAACTTTGCGCTTATCGACAGTATCAGCCACTCGCTGTCAATCCCAGGTCAAATCATGTACACGCGGTGATCGCGGCGCAAACCAACCCGGACAGAATAGTTAATGATCTCAAGGCCTATGCGAAGCGAGCGCTTCGACGAGCGCAGGAATTTGATCCGAATAAAAAGGTCTGGTCTCGTTGAGCAAGCACGCGGTATCTATGGAAACCGAGACAAGTCGAAACCGCGGTCGGATATGTGCTCTACGAACAGGAAGACAAACCGTTCGATCTCGGCGACGGGCGTTAGCCTATGAATGGGCTTATACTCAATTCTACATTACGCCCTTGTTGACGCGCGGGCTTCTCCACAAACGCGCGAACTTCTGCACTGCTTTTTTGTCGTTTTAGTGATATTATTCCCGCACAAAAAACGCGTGTCTGAAAGGAGACAAAATTATGAGCACTGCACCGACTCCTGAAATGGAGACACTAAAAACCAAATTAAAGACCACGTGGGAAGCCGGCGATTTTTCCGAAGTAGCAAAACATATCGAAACCGCTGCCGAGGAATTCGTTGACCGGTTGGATATCAAGTCCGGAATGAGGGTGTTGGATGTTGCCTGCGGAAGCGGCAATTTGGCAGTGGCCGCGGCCGCGAAAGGCGCCGATGTCACCGGTATCGACATTGCCGACAACTTGGTCGAAGCTGCAAGAAAACGTGCGTCCGACGCAGGCCTGGATATCAAGTTCGAGCAGGGCGACGCCGAGGATCTGCCCTATGAAGACGACTCTTTCGATCTTGTCATTACGATGTTTGGCGCGATGTTCGCACCGCGTCCCGATATTGTGGCGGACGAACTGATCCGTGTCTGCAAACCCGGCGGCACGATCGGCATGGCAAATTGGACGCCCGCCGGATTCCCCGGCCAGATGTTCAAGCTGGCGACGAAATATCTGCCGCCGCCCAACATGCCTCCGCCCGTGCTCTGGGGCGTTCCTGAGACGGTCAGCGAA
>JBDTMQ010000004.1:0-3277 GCA_039934155.1 Acidobacteriota bacterium
ACGCCGAGTGGCTGGGGGTTCGGCCCGAGTCCGGCATGACCGAGTTTGTCGGCCGCGATTCTTAACTCATCTCGCATCCTATTATTCTCTTCAGGCTCAAGGATCCTAAGTATCTCGGCCGCAAGAGTTTCGCCAGTAAATTCGTCCTGGATCAGCTCGGTCGCCACACGCTTGCCGGCGATGAGGTTGATGAGTCCAAAGTGTTCGACGTCGATCAATGGCCGCAAAAGCCTGTAGTTCAGCGTCGACGTTTTATAAACGATCACCATCGGCGTGCCGATTATGCCTGTCTCGAGGGTAGCTGTTCCGCTGGCGACGGCGACGGCATCGGCAGCATTTACAGCGTCAAATGTCTCGTCGCTAACGATCGTCAACGGTGGAACTTTAATCCCCAACCTCCGAGTCTTCTCGACCGCGGCGTTCACTTCAACTTCGCGACGGGTTTGAGCGAGCGGGATCACGAACTGAACTCCCTTGCCATGCTCCGCGACGAGCGCAGCCGCTTTGAGCATTTCAGGCAAAATTTTGACGATCTCTTTATGACGGCTGCCCGGCAGCAAGGCTATCAGGTCAGAATCATCTAGAAAACCGTGTTTGTGACGAAATTCGTCGCGGGACACGCCGGGATGGATTTCTTTTGTGAGTGGGCTGCCGACGTATATCACGTTTTTCAGGCCGTGCGATCCATACCAGTCTTTTTCAAATGGAAGAATTACGATCATCAGATCGACATAACGCCGAATGGTCCCCAGCCGGTATTTCCGCCAAGCCCAAAGCTGCGGCGAAATGTAATAAATAACCCGGATACCCATTTTTTTGAGTGTTCGTGCCAACTTAAGATTGAAGTCCGGAAAATCAACGAAAATTACCGCATCGGGTTTTCGAACTGCAGCCGCTTTTTTCAACAACCGAAAAGACCGCACGAACATTGGCAGCGCGCGTGCGATCTCGGGGATGCCGATCACCGATAGGCCGTCGGCGTCGACTATCGCCTCGACGCCCGCATCCCTCATTCTGGAGCCCGCCGAACCGAAGAATTCAGCACCAGGTGCGGTTTCTTGAATGGCCTTTACCAGCTTTGCGGCGTGCATATCGCCGGAGGCTTCGCCCGCGACGACCATTAATTTTAGTTTCTTTTTCATCGCACTCGGATCCCGGTAAACTGTAAATGTTAAACAATATAGGCGAAATGTAAAATGACAACCATTTTCTGATCGGACTGCATCTTAGACTTGATCCTAACGGCGGCGGGCCTTTCGTCCTGTACTTGCTTGCAGAACGGATTTTTTATCTTTAAAATGCAATGTTTTGGCCTAACTTAATTTTTCAGCCCGGGCCGGACGTTGTCTTGTTATTATTTTATTTTTCTCGTCGGTTTATTTGGAGGAGTGTGTGAATCTTCGCTCGATTTCTTTTTTTGCGATCATAACCCTTTTTGTTTTTTCCATATCGCTGTTCGGACAGGCTGATACGCTGGTGGGCCAGTTCACGAGCTCTCCGGCCGAATCGTTCGCCGGTGGCATCAGCGGCGATGGGCGATTTGTCGTATTTGAATCCAGAGGTAACCTTGCAACCGAGAATCCTCGGAATGCGGACGGAAATGTCGAGATCTTTTTATGGGATTTCGCCCAGCGTCGTATTTTTCAGATAACCGACACAAAAAGCGTTCTTTTCAATACCTTGGCGAACGCAACTTTTGAAAATGTTCGCGTCGAGATCGTAAACAAACGCCCCGTGATCAGCAGCGACGGCCGCTGGATCGCTTTCGGTTCGAACGCCACGACGTCGACGTCGGGAGCGCCTGACTCAACGAACCCCGGCAGCTTTGACGGAAATTCGTTCTCGGCGCCTACGCCGACGCCGACGCCGACAGTCAGTCCGACTCCAACGCCGAGTCCGACCCCGACGCCGGCCGGAACACCCATTCCGACGCCCTCACCTACGCCTACGCCGACTCCGGCAGCAAACCCGTTGACGACCGACGGAAATCTCGAGATGTGGCTTTATCGGATCCCGGATTATGCGCCGGCTGATCTTCGCTCGGGCGATGAAGTTCCTTTAACTAATCTTTCGGCCGGCACGTTCATCCGAGTTACAAATACGCCGCCGAGCCGTCTGCCTCAAACGGGTACGCCGAGCGTTGGACCATTCGTCGCTGACGATAACCACGATGCGAGCATCAATGACGACGGCCGCGTGATCGCTTTTGTTTCGACCCGCGATCTCGTTACCGGCGGTAATCCTTTCGGGACCGAAGACAACGACGAGATATTTACCTTCGTAAATGGATCGTCGGGCTCGGGCCTCGCGGACGACGGGGTCGAAGGCATCGCCGGCGGTATCCAGCAGGTCACGAAAACCACGCGTGGTCCGTTTCAAAATCCGATTTACAACAAGAATCCCACGATCTCAGGCAATGGCCTCAGGGTCGTATTTGCGAGTACCGGCGACAATCCTATTATCGGAATGACCGGCGGCAATAATCCGACGGCGAGCCGCAATGAAGAAGTATTTTATTCAGATCTCGACGCCAATGGTGCGCCGACCGGAACCAAAAAACAAGTGACCGTTACCACTCCGCTGAATCCCGGCGACCCGGTCAACCTGCTTGATCTTGGCAAGCGCATGAGCCGCGACGGTCGTTATATTGCGTTCGACTCGTATGCAGATCTTGGCACGACGAACGCGAATCTTACGTCGTTCGCTCTCTACCTTTACGACACGACCACGGATACATTCCGGCGGATCGGTCCCCGCAGCGACGCCGACACAGCCGCCGGCGGCGGTGACGCGGCGCACTACCCGGGATTTTCTGATTATGATGCGAAGGGCCTGCCGAGCACGCTTGTATTCGAAACCCGATTAAATATCAAAGCCGACGGCACGGTCCCGACGACGTCTTCCGAAGGTTTGAACGACATCGGCGGACGTCCGGCCCAGATCTACACGTATCCTTTGAACGTACCGGCTACGTCCGCGACCTTTACGCGACAGACCAAACTGCCTTTGTCGAATACTCTGTTCGCTTCGACCCAGCCGCTGCCCAGCAACACATCAAACAGGATGGCTTTTAATCTTGCGCTTACGGAGCTCGGGACCGGGAACAGCGACGGGCAATCCGAATCGTATTACTTGTATCGTCCGGCCGTAGCGGGGCAATCGCCCGCTGGGTTTACTTTTGCAACCGGGGCCAGCCGGCTGCCGGTAACGGTTGCGTCACCGACGCCGACACCTTCGGGTTCGCCAACCCCTACACCGAGTCCGACACCCACGCCGG
>JBDTMQ010000005.1:0-5438 GCA_039934155.1 Acidobacteriota bacterium
TTAACAAGCTTCTCAGACACGAGGATCGCGTCCTCAAAGTTGTATCCGCGCCAGGGCATAAATGCGACGAGCACGTTGCGCCCGAGCGCCAGTTCGCCGCGATCGGTACATGGCCCGTCTGCAATGACCTCACCTTTTTTTACGCTCTCGCCAACCTGAACGATCGGCCGCTGGTTGATACAGGTGTTTTGGTTCGATCTTTTGAATTTGACCAGCGAATAAATATCCGCCGTCACTTCGCGTGAGATCGTGCCATCCACCTGGTGATCGGCCTTCACGATAATGCGTTCGGAATCGACATAGTCAACGATCCCGTTACGCTTTGCGATCACGACCGCACCCGAATCGCGAGCGGCGATCTTTTCCATACCGGTTCCGACATACGGTGACTCCGCCCGCAAAAGCGGCACGGACTGCCGCTGCATGTTCGAACCCATCAGAGCGCGGTTAGCGTCATCATTTTCGAGAAACGGGATAAGCGACGCGGCGACCGAAACGAGCTGTTTTGGCGAAACGTCCATATAGTGAATGTCTTCGCGATTTGCGGTCACGAATTCGCCGTTCTGCTCGCGGGCCGACACTCTTTCCGTTACGATCCGGCCTTTTTCATCGAGCTCGATATTCGCCTGACCGATAATATACTTATCTTCTTCCCAGGCGGTCAGATAAAACGGAAAGGGTTCAAAGTCCGCTTTTTTCTGCGACTTTTTGAGTTTCGCGTTCGCTGCCTCGACCTCTTCGAGCGGTACATGCGCTCTGGGTTTCAGGCCTGTATCGCCGCCATTGTTTATCTTTACATACTCAATTACGCGGCCGTTTTCGACCCTTCGGTATGGTGATTCGATAAATCCGAACTCGTTGATCCGGGCAAAGCACGAAAGCGATGAAATAAGTCCGATGTTGGGACCTTCAGGCGTCTCGATCGGGCAGATCCGGCCGTAATGGGTCGGATGCACGTCTCGCACTTCGAAGCCCGCTCGTTCACGGGAAAGTCCGCCCGGACCTAATGCCGACAACCGGCGTTTATGCGTGATCTCAGACAAAGGATTCGTCTGATCCATGAACTGCGAAAGCTGTGACGAACCAAAGAATTCCCTAACAGCCGCAGTAACCGGTTTAGCATTCACAAGATCGCGGGGCATAGTGGTGAACATGTCCTGCTGAATGGACATTTTCTCCTTGATGGCTCGTTCCATCCGCTCCAATCCGATCCGGAACTGGTTCTCAAGTAATTCGCCGACGGCCCGAACACGACGATTTCCCAGATGATCGATGTCATCCTGGCCGAACCGTTCGCTGTCTCGCTTCATCCGCAAAAGATAGTTGATGACCTCTACGAAATCTGTCGGAGCCAAAAGCGGGTCCTCGATCCTATCGCGTTCCGGCCGGCCCATCTTGATATTGAACTTCAGCCGCCCGACACGCGACAGATCGAACCGGCGGGCATCGAAGAACATCCCTTCCAGAAGGTGGTATGCCGTCGGCACCGTCGGCGGATCGCCGGGACGCATCTTCCGATAGATCTCGAGCAGCGCGTCAACCGGTTTTGAGATCGCATCTTTTTTGAGCGTCTGGCTGATCACCTCTCCAATTACGTCGGACTTCGGGAAAAAGACGGCAAACGACTCAACGCCTTCCTCAATTATCTGCTGCAGTTTCGCTGAATTTATTTCGGTGTTCGATTCGATTATTACTTCGCCAGTCTCAGTGTTGACGACATCGTTGAGTGAGAATGCCCCTTCAAAATCGTTGACCGAGACCTCGACACGTTCACGGCCGAGGCGGCGAAGTTCGCTCATTGCCGATTTTGTGATCTTCTTTCCGACCTTGGTGATCTCTTCTTTTTTATCCTTGATGTCCTCTTCGGCCCGCATTCCCGCCAGATGCGTATCTCCTTCGGCCTTTACGCGAAGAAAGACCTTTCCCTTTTCGACAACAGCTTCGTCGATGGTATAGAAAAGCTTTAGAATGTCGGCATCTGTGAATTCGGCATTCTTGACCACCTCTTCGAGAATATTGTCCGAGACGGTCTTCATGTCGATCTGCGGATTCAGCCACAGGCCAAGGGCTCGAAGGAATATCGAAGCGATGATCTTTCGCTTGCCCAATCGTGCGTGTAGAATTCCCTTTTGATCGTATTCAAATTCGACCCACGAACCACGGTATGGAATGATCTTCGCCAAATATTCATCGCGGTCGCCTTTGAAGAAAACGCCGGGGCTGCGGTGCAGCTGCGATACGATCACACGTTCGGTACCGTTGATGATAAAGGTACCGTTGTCGGTCATCAGCGGGATCTCGCCAAAGAAAACGTCTTCTTCCTTGATATCCCGGATCGTCGATGTCCCTGTTTCGGCATCCTTATCAAATACCGTCAGGCGGATCTTTACCTTGAGCGGAACGCTGTATGACATTCCGCGTTCCTGACATTCCTGCTGATCGTGCTTATGCTTCAGACCGACGGGCTCGCCGCAATTGGGACACAATTTCGGACGCACGGCGTTAAAAGTTCCGCAGTTATTACAGAGAACCTCGGCCGGGTTAAAGGGATCTACTTTTATTTTGTGTCCGCACTCCTTACAGTTGGCGCGCAAGTGGTCAAGACCCTCAAGATTGCCGCACTTACACTGCCAGTTCCCGATCTGGAACTCGACGTACTCGAGCGTGGCTGTCTCGCGAAAATCCGATACCGGAAATATCGAGCGAAACACAGACTGAAGGCCAATATTTTCCCGCTCTTCGGGAATAAGGTCCATTTGAAGAAACCTGTTGTACGATTCGCGTTGAACCTCGATCAGATTCGGGATCTGGGCTGTCGTATAGATTTTTGAGAAATCGACCCGCTGCGGGGACTGACTCGTTCGTTTGCCGAGTCCATGTGAATTACTTTGAAGCGGATTATTGATCATAATGTTAAATAGCCCGAAGAAAAAACTTATTGATTTGTCCGTCGATTATTGCTAGGATTTTCCGAAGATAAGTTCCTGCTAAATCAGCGTGAGACGGCAAATGCGGTCGAGGGTATAGTTTGCCCTGACCGCTTTTTTGAGCAGCTGTTAGCTGACATATGTATCTGTCGAGAGTGCCGAAAGGACACCAACTCTCCAATGTTTGCGAACCGCTTGTCGCCCGAAAACCCAATAAAAACCTAAGACCAGCCCAGGTTTTAACCTATTTCTGTTACAGAACGCGAATTTTTGATTCTAACGCACCGACGTTAGTTTAGCAAGAAGAAAACCGAAATACAAACAGAGCGTTGGCGAACGGGCTATGTCCAGAATTAAAATCCTGCTGCCCGTTCGCCATACCGCGGCTGTTATTTAACTTCGACCGACGCGCCGGCTTCGGTCAATTTCGTCTTGATCTCTTCAGCTTCGTCCTTCGAAATGCCTTCCTTCAGCGGTTTCGGAGCACCGTCGACCAGATCCTTCGCTTCCTTAAGGCCTAATCCGGAAACAACTTCGCGAACTACTTTGATGACCGCGATCTTATTTCCACCGGCCGCCGTCAGGATAACGTCAAACGAATCCTTTTCTTCTGCCGCCGGCGCCGCATCGCCGGCCGGAGCCGCCATCATCATCGGGGCCGCTGCGGCGGCGGCCGAAACGCCAAAAACCTCTTCGAGCTCTTTGACCAACTCGGACGCTTCGAGAAGCGTCATTCCCTTCAAAAATTCAACTACTTCGTCTTTTGTAATAGCCATGATCGTTTATCTGTCTCCTATACGGGTTCTTTAGTTATTGATCAAAAGTGATCGCAGGACGACGTATCGATCGCCGCAAACACTTTCATCGATTTTTCCGCGATCCAGAATGGTCCCGTCGAATTGGTCATTCGTCAGGTACCATTCATTCTTCGCATGAGTCAGCCGGTAGAACCCACGGGATCGTTGGCGGCAGGTTGCATCTTTGCCCCTTTGATCCGAGCAGCACAGGCGGTCTGACATACCGCCCGGCCCGTTTTCCTTGAGTACGGCCTTTTTTTTGTTCAGAGTGCAAGCTTTAGCTTGTTTTCGGTATAAAGCCGGCACAAGCCAAGGCTTGCATTCTGAACGCGAAAACTTCTATTCAGCTTTTTCCTCCTCCGGAACCTCGAGAATGTTATCCTCTTCGGTCTGGGTCGGAGCTGCTGCATCGCTTGCCGGCGCAACCTCGAGCGCCGGAGTTTGATCTTCGGCTGCCGGAGCCTCTGCCGCCGGAGCGGGCACCGCTTCTGGTTCCGTTGCTGGCGCTTCCGGAGCGGGCACCGCTTCTGGTTCCGTTGCTGGCGCTTCCGCAGCCGGAGCGGTCTCCGGTGCAGGCGCCGCTTCAGGTGATGCGGCCTCGACCTCAAGGGCCGGAGCTTCATCGGCCTGAGCCGGTTCTTCTACTTTTGGATCCGCCGGTGCTGGCTCGTCAGCTTTACTCTCAGCCGGGGCAGCTTCTTCGGCCTTCGCTTCGGCCGGGGCAGCGGTTTCACCACCTCCTCCCTCGGTCGCTTTCTCGCCGATCTGTTTGATCACGACAGCAAGGTCACGGGGAACAGCGTTGATAACGGTAACGATCCGCTGTGCCTGTGCGTTCAGTACGTAAAGAAGCTTAGAAATAAGCTCTTCTTTCGACGGAAGGCTGGCGATCGATTGGACCTGTGTAAGATCTACGAGACGCCCTTCAACGACGCCGGTCTTGAACTGATAGATATCGGCGTTCTCCTTCATAAATTTTGAGATCGCCTTTGACAGCACAACCGGATCGCTTTCGGTCCACGCTATTGCTGTAACACCCTTGAATGATTCGGTCGCGGGCTCGAACTGTGTGTCTTTTACGGCAATGCGTGCCAACGTATTCTTGACGACCTTGTACTTAGCGCCCGCTTCGCGAAGGCTGTTACGGAACTCAATATCCTTGTTGACGGTCAGTTTAGAAAAACTGACAACCATCGCGGACGTAGCGTTCTGCAGCGATTCAGTGAGGGCAGCCAGATCTTTTTGTTTTGTTTCTTTGGTTTTCATTTCTTTTTTGCCGAAGCTCGGTCGTTAACTGTCGCCAGAGCTTCGCATCTCCCTCACTTTTTACGCGTAAGCCAATTCGTCGAGCAGAACACCCGGGCTCATAGTTGCTGCAAGATTGATCTTTTTCAAATAACGGCCCTTGGCAGTGGTCGGCTTTGCCTTCATTACAGCACTGATCAACACTTGTGTGTTTTCCAGAAGCTTTGCCTCATCGAACGACAGTTTGCCGACCGGCGAGTGTATTACGCCGGTTTTGTCGACACGATATTCGACCTTTCCCGCTTTAGTTTCACGGATAGCGGTCGCAACATCCATCGTCACAGTACCAGTCTTTGGATTTGGCATTAGGCCTCGAGGACCGAGGATCTTGCCGAGCTGTCCAACCTTTCCCATCATGTCAGGTGTCGCGACGAGCGCATCAAAATCGAGCCAGCCGCCCTTGATCCGC
>JBDTMQ010000006.1:0-2193 GCA_039934155.1 Acidobacteriota bacterium
TAATCTCATCAAGCATTGGGAACGGCAGCCTGTAGGTTAGCCTCCGTCCGAGGCTCAAAACAATCCACATATACCAAGGGGTTTGCTCGAATCGAGAGTGTTTTGTTCGACGTGCTTTAACGTCTGATGAAACAGGCGAATCCGTCTAAAAAATTGAAAAAACACAAGTGGGTTAGAGCAAAATGGACACATTCATCTCACATCAATCAACTACTGCAACAGCATTGAGAGCCGATGAAACGACGCAAACGACGATGCGGGTCAATAAGCGTAACGGATCGTTCGAGCCGGTCGATATAAACAAGATCGTCCGGGCGATCTCGAGATGCTGTTCCAACCTGCCGAACGTAGACACGCTTAGAATCGCGACAAAGACGATCAGCGGTCTTTATGACGGAGCGACGACAAAGGAACTAGATAAACTCTCAATACAGACGGCCGCCAGCCTGATCTTTGAAGAGCCGGAATATTCGCGTTTGGCCGCACGGCTTTTGAACCAATACATCGAGAAAGAGGTCGGCAATCAAGAGATCCATTCCTTCTCGCAATCCATCGCTTATGGCGTAAAAGAAGGACTGATAGCACCACGTGTAATTAATTTTGTATCCGACAACAGCCGCAAGCTGAATGACGCGATAGATCAAAGCCGAAACGATCTATTCGAGTTTTTCGGTCTTCGGACACTTTATGATAGATATCTGCTGAAAAATCCGACGACCCGCGAAATCATCGAATCACCGCAGTTCTTTTGGATGCGTGTTGCGTGCGGCCTTTCGGAAACGCCGGTCGAGGCGATCGAGCTTTATAAGCTCTTTTCATCGCTCGAATATATTCCAAGCACGCCAACGCTTTTCAATTCCGGTACACGTCATGAGCAGCTTTCGTCGTGCTTCTTACTCGATTCGCCGGAAGACAGCCTGGAAAGCATATACAGGAAATATTCTGACGTGGCGATGCTGTCGAAATTCTCAGGCGGTATCGGCATTGCATATCATCGCGTACGTTCGCAGGGCTCGCTGATCCGTGGGACCAACGGTCACTCGAACGGGATCGTCCCCTGGCTCAAGACGCTTGATTCGTCGGTTTCCGCCGTCAACCAGGGCGGTAAGCGCAAGGGGGCCGCGTGTGTTTATCTTGAATCATGGCACGCCGATATCGAGGATTTTCTCGAGCTTCGCGACAACACGGGCGATGAGGCCCGACGTACTTATAATCTGAACATCGCGAACTGGATACCGGATCTATTCATGCGCCGGGTCGAGGCAGATGAATTGTGGTCGTTGTTCGATCCAAAGATCGTGCCGCACTTTCCTGACCTGTACGGCGAAGATTTTGAGGCTGCGTACACAAAAGCGGAGGACGAAGGGCTTTTTGCCCGGCAAATAAAGGCCCGCGACCTGTACGCAAGGATGATGCGGACGATGGCCCAGACCGGCAACGGCTGGATGACATTTAAGGATGCCTGTAACCGCAAATCCAACCAGACCCCCCGAGCCGAAAACGTCATCCATCTTTCGAATCTGTGTACCGAGATACTTGAGGTTACCTCGGACAACGAAACCGCAGTCTGTAACCTCGGCTCATTGAACCTTTCGCGTTACATCCGGCGGAACGCGGACACTCTTGTCCGCAATGAGGGCGAAGCCCGAACCGAAAATACAGAAAAAAAGAGAGCCGTTCCGGTTAGTTTCGACTTTGAGAAACTCCGCTCCAACGTCCGCCTTGCTGTCCGCCAGCTCGACCGCGTTATCGATCTTAATTATTACGCGATACCGAGTACGGCTGATTCAAACTCGCGTTGGCGCAACATCGGCCTCGGGCTGATGGGACTTCAAGATGTCTTTTTCGCAATTAAACTGCCGTTCGATTCCGAAGAGGCTAGGAATCTATCAGCGAAGATCCAGGAAGAGATTTACTTCGCAGCCCTCGATGCCTCGTGCGAACTCGCCATTGCGAAAGGTGCCCACCCTTCGTTCCCAGAAACACGGGCCGCCCAAGGCGTTCTCCAGTTCGATCTATGGGGCGTGACTCCCGAAGACACAGAACGCTGGGACGCCCTGCGTGAGAAGATCAAAGAGCACGGACTGCGCAATTCGTTGATGATCGCCATCGCCCCGACCGCGACCATTGCCTCGATTGCCGGCTGCTACGAATGTATCGAGCCGCAGGTGTCGAACCTCTTCAAACGCGAAA
>JBDTMQ010000007.1:0-3833 GCA_039934155.1 Acidobacteriota bacterium
GGTACCGACGATCACAATTCCTGGCAAAGGTACCTTCAAGAATGTGCGTCTCGAGGCGCGCCCAGATAACATCGAACGCCTCGACGAATGGAAATGGAAAGATAATCCGTTTATTGGAACACGCGAGCTGCAGGGACTGAAGATGATGATGGTATTTATGTGCAACTGGGATGTTCTTGACCTGCAGAATCAGATCCTTCAGGTTGGAAATGAGCGGCATTACATCGTCAGCGATCTAGGGTCGACCTTTGGCCGGCTCGGAAACAACAACTTACCTATTTTTTATCGGTTCGGGCGACGAACAAACAGTCCGAAGGCGTTTTCAAAAACGCGTTTCATCCGAGACGTCGACGACGGGGTGGTCGAGCTGTCGTATAAGGGAAAAAACCGCAAACTCTTTAGTGGTATTACTGTTGCTGACGCCCGGTGGCTTTCGACTTTGCTCGGACGGCTTTCCGACCGGCAGATCCGCGACGCTTTTAGAGCAGCAAATTATTCGCCGGATGAGATCGACCTTTATCTAACAGCAGTAAAGAACAAGATCGGCGAACTGCAAATCGTTGCCGGTGACCGTAACCTGGCATTTGACGGACAATGAGGAACATTAAGCCGGTTGTCGTACTGGGAATTTTTGCTGCCGGTTTGATAGCGTTGCTCGTGATCGCCAGCATTAGTGCGGGCTTCAACGCAACTCAACCAGACCGGTCCGTACCGACCAACGTGTCGGTTGAAACGGCGGCAGCAACGCCTGCGCCTGCAGACGAAGGCAGCGGCTTTTTCCTTTTTGACGCTTTCGGCGCTTCGGGCTCGGTTCCGACCCAGGGGACAAAAGGTTGGGTTGAACGTTCTATCGAGATCATCTTCCGTTTGTTGTTGGCGGTCATACTCTCCGGAGTACTCGCGTTTCGGCCTCGCGTCAATGTCCCGCTCTTCCGCAAGAGCCTGTTCGTGTCTCAGACCCAGATATTGCTGGCCGTCGTTGCGGCGGCGCTGATGATGATCGTCGGCGACAACGCGGCAAGGGCGTTTGCGATATTCGCAGCCGTTTCCCTGGTCCGATTCAGGACGAACATCCGTGACCCGAAAGAGATTACGGTTCTGTTGATAAGTCTCGCTTTGGGCTTGGCAGCCGGTGTCGGGCGCTGGGAACTCGGGATCTCGTTATGCCTTTTTGCTTTGGCGTTGCTTTGGCTTCTTGAATTCAACGAATCGGAAACCGTCTATCGATCGATGGAACTTACGGTTAGATCGAGAGACACAGATCGCACTCAAACAGTGCTCAAAAAGATCTTCCGTCGAATGAAGATAGACGCCGAGGTTCGACAGATCCAGCCGCCCGACGAACATAAGACCATCGGCTCGATAGTTTACTATCTAAATATGCGACTTAAGATCACGACCGATTACGTCAGCGACCGGATACTTGCCGCCGACCCCGAGAATATCGAAGGCATTCAATGGTCAAAGACCAAGTCGGCGTCGGATATCTACCAATAAAAAACGGCCCAAAGGCCGTATCATTCATTCGAATATTTGAAAGGGGATCAATTATCGGCGCCCTATCTGACTGCCGCGACCGCGGAAACGGAACGGTTAGCCGCTCGCTTTGTCTCAAGATTTTCGCCCCACTTCTTTACAAATGATCCGAGTGCTCCGTGAACCAGGCCATTCGAATATTTGTAGTCTTTCATTTCTTTGTATACCTGGTCGTAATTCCAGCCATACTTTGTATAGCGGTATGCGGCCGCTGCAACGCTGGCACGGTGACGCCCGGCTTTGCAGTGGACATAAACAACGCCTGTTTCCGGTTTTTCAAGCAACCCGAGAAACTGGTTGATATCGTCCATATCGGGCGTACGCCAGCCGCTCATCGGAATGTTTACATATTTCATCCCCAAGGCTTCGACGTCTTTCTTTTCATAATCTGTCGGATCGTTCCTGAGGTCGATAACGGTGTTTACGCCCAGGTCTTTTAGCGATCGATAATCTGATGGTTCTGGTTGGGCTCCCCGATAGTACCTTTGATCGATCTGCCCGAAATTCTCGATCTTGATCGTCGGGAATTTAGCGGGTTCGGGTTGTGCTTCGGCAATGCAAACAAAACCGATAAGTAGCGCCGCGACGGTACACAAACTGCGGAAGAAGTTCTTTTTCATCTTTGGTCCCTTTATCTGCGCTTTGAGTAGGTTAAACTCTTAGCATGTAGGTGTGAGTTTTATGCTCGGTGACGACCGGAGCGAAATATTATTCCTTTATGCAGGTTTGCCGGCCGTGTTATAAAACCTTTGAAGAAATATTTTAACGCGGAGTTGCCCGTTTTGTGCCAACGATTGAAACAACATCCCAGCGGTCAATCCCGCCGGCCTTGTATGTCGTAGCCGCCGTAGCACTTTGGAGCACGGGCGGATTGCTGATAAAGCTGACGACGTTTGACGCGTTTACAGTGAATTGCGGCCGTTCTTTCTTCGCGGCGATTATCGTCGGCATTTTTACATATAAAAAAGGCCTGCGGCTCGACCGGTTTACAGTCTTTACCTCATTCCTGTATGCAGGAACTCTCTCGTGCTTTGTTTACGCAAATAAGACGACGACAGCCGCTAACGCGATCTTTCTGCAGTATACAGCGCCCATTTATATCCTGATCCTAGCTCCTTTTATTCTAAAGGAAAAATTCAATGTTCGCGATCTGTTGACCGTTATGCTTTGCCTCGGGGGCATGGCGTTATTTTTTGTCGACAATACCGCGACTCAGTCGGCTCCGAGTATCCTCATCGGTAATATTGTTGCGCTTATTTCCGGTGTCTTTTTCGGTCTCTACATACTGTT
The DNA here is from genome assembly GCA_039934155.1 of Acidobacteriota bacterium. Lineage (GTDB taxonomy): Bacteria > Acidobacteriota > Blastocatellia > Pyrinomonadales > Pyrinomonadaceae > OLB17. The sequence goes on from JBDTMQ010000007.1 coordinate 2,827, forward strand.
CCTCAGACATCCGCGATCATTACAGCGTAATCCGGCAGTTTCGGTATTTTACGGCAACCTGTTGATAGTGATCATAATGGCTCCTTTGATCGCCGCTGATCCGCCTGCTTCGGCCTCAGCATCCGACATCCTGCCGATCATCGTTTTAGGCGTGTTCCAGATCGGTGTATCGTACATGCTCTTCACTCACGGGATAGCTGCCGGTGTTCGTCCAATGGATGCCAGCATTATCGGATTTATCGAGCCAACGTTCAATCCGATCTGGGTCTATCTGTTTGTCGGGGAAAGGCCGTCCGGTTGGGCAGTAGTTGGCGGGACAGTGATCCTGTTAACAGTGATGATGCACACTCTTAGACAATTTTTTCGTCGTGAACGAGTGGCCGAAATTACCGCGTCGTAAGTTCCCGGCTCAGCGTTCGGCCGCTTAACAGATCTTTTATACTATGATAATCTATGTCTATACGTTCAAAAACGATTTGTTATTACCCGTAAATCATTGATTTAATAAGCTTTAGCAGTTGATTTAACAATTTCCAGGAGATGACCCTTTATGTCAGACCAAGAAGCTCCCGACAATATCAATAACAGTGAATTACAAAGATGGGTATCCGAAATGGCCGAGCTTTGCAAACCGACGGATGTCTATTGGTGCGACGGTTCGGACGAGGAATACGACCGCTTGTGCGCAGAGATGGTAACCGCCGGTACCTTTATTAAATTAAACGAAACAAAAAGGCCAAATAGCTTTCTCGCCCGCTCGCACCCGTCGGATGTTGCCCGTGTTGAGGACCGTACATATATTTGTTCGCGGAGCAAAGGCGATGCCGGCCCTACAAACAACTGGATGGCTCCGGCTGAAATGAAAACGACGCTGACCCCGAAATTCGATGGGTCGATGAAAGGCCGACGGATGTATGTCGTCCCTTTCTGTATGGGTCCGATCGGTTCGCCGATATCTCAGTTCGGTGTTCAGCTTACAGATTCGCCGTATGTCGCTGTCAATATGA
>JBDTMQ010000008.1:0-2385 GCA_039934155.1 Acidobacteriota bacterium
CGCGGAACGGCTCCGCCTCATCAATCCGGAGCTGGAGGTGAATGAGATCCACGCCTTTTTCACCCGAAACAACAAATCGAACTTCTTCTAAATGTAAGTTTTCTGCTGCTCCGCCCCGCTTTTCGCGATGCCTTGCTTTGGCATGATCGACGAGGATCCGTTTCATTGCCTGAGCGGCGATCCCAAAAAAATGCGCTCTATTTTGCCAGTTAACGTCCCGTTGATCGACCAGTTTCAGATACGCCTCGTGAACGAGCGCTGTCGTCTGCAATGTATGCCCGCGGCGTTCCCGCCGCAGATACCTGGCGGCCTGCCGCCTTAGTTCGTCGTAGACGAGTGGCATCAGCCTATCAGTAGCGTCGCCGCCGCCTTCGTTCCACTCCCGAAGAATGGTCGATATCTCCTGCGCTTTTTCCGAGTTTGGTCCCATCTGGAATAGTCAAGATAATACCCTTCTGCACGCAGTTGGTGCAATCCTTGTCTGCCTATAAATAACAGGCTAAATCAACTCGTTAAAAAAAATTGAGCCTATTTTGCTGCCGCTGTCGCGTTTATTTCCATGGCCGTTAAAAAGGTCATTTCCGGCGGCCTTTTTGCTTAACAGCGACAAGCGATCGGCCTTTAGATCAATAGCGAAGAATCGTCGCTCTCGATTTGTACCGCAATCTACCAGGAAGACAGCGATTCGGTCAGAAAAAAATAGGAGAATAAATGAAAAACCCAATATCAAAATCGATCGGCTTTGCGACATTTGCGTTCATCGCGCTTTGTGTCGCACAAATTTCTGTGATAGCACAGGAAAAAAATGAACCCGAATTCTCGACTGCGAGATGGTCGGACAACCAAATAGTCGGCGTCTGGAACACCAGCGTAACACCTCTTAATTGCCAAACAGGCGAGGCGCTCGCACCACCGTTTGCAGGGCTTATCACTTACAACAAGGGCGGAACTTTGGCTGAATACGGAGCCAACCCTGCCACCCCATTTCGCACTCCGGGCCACGGGATCTGGGAAAAAAATCAGGGAAGCCGGCAGTATTCGTTCGCATTTTCATTCATACCGTTGACACCGAGCGGAATGGTAGTTGGCCGACTGCGAGTGGAGCAAACGGCGAAGCTGTCCCGAAGCGGAGACGAAATGGTTTCGCGCGGGACCTTTGTACTTCGTAATCTTAATGGAGACGTGATAGGAACAGGCTGCACATCGTCGACCGCCTCACGTTTCGAATAGAATTACGACGCTTACAAACACAGAGCCACCGAAAACCGATCAAACATTTTTTATGTTTCGGTTCTCTGTGGCCCTGTACTTAGCAGTCTCTTCGCCAGATCGATATACGATCCGGCTGCCTGTTCCAGATCCTTTTTCAGGACGAACTCATCTTTTGTGTGCGCGACAAGGATCGAGCCCGGCCCGAGCAGCAGCGGTGTCCCCCAATTGGTCAAATATGGAACATCGGTTGTAAACCGGACGACTTTTTGTTCAAATCCGTCGACCGAGAGCATTTTCACCGGCTCGCTGCAGGACAAGACCTCGATCTCGCCGCGGTCGCGCACAACATTTCGCAGTGCCTCTTCGATCGGGCCGCGTTTTGTGGTAAGGCGAATCGCCAGACCGGCCTCGGCCGCCGGCGGGATCACATTCAAAGCGACGCCGCCGTTAATGGTGCCTATGTTTACCGTTGTCTCACCAAAAAATTCATCATGCGGAAATTTTGTATGCCGCACATCTTCCAGAATGTCGAGCAGTCTCTCGATCGCCGAATCGCCCTCTTCCGGATAGGCCGAGTGGGCTGCCTTGCCCTTGGTCGAAATATTCACCCGGAACGTACCTTTTGAGCCGATCGCGAGATCGTTATCGGTCGGCTCGCCATTGATCATATACTCGCATTTTGCGGCCAGCCGGTGCGTGTTTGCGGCCTTTGCACCTACCGACGTTCGTTCCTCTTCGACAGTGTAAAGCAATCCGATGTTCTCGATACCGCTCTTTCTCAGCTGCTCCGCCGCCGTTATCTGTGCCGCAATTATGCCTTTCGCATCGCACGCTCCGCGGCCGTAAATTTTCTCGTCATCCTCGGTCGGCGAGATAAAAGGCGGTACCGTGTCCATATGGGTCGAAAACCAAACTCGCGGCGTTTCGTTCAGTGTCGCGATGACATTGTTCTGACGCAACGCCGACACTCCTATTCGCTCTTCGCTGACCGGCTGAAGTTCCACATTCCAGCCGAGCGAAACCAAATAGTCTCGCAGCCAATACCCGACCGCTTCTTCGTCGCCGGATAGCGAAGGGATGCTCATCAGCGATTTGGTTAGTTCAAAAATATTCATTTGTTAAGTTCGGTCAGCGAAACGCATCAGACTGTTCTGCACCTTCCGGGTCAGGACG
>JBDTMQ010000009.1:0-2284 GCA_039934155.1 Acidobacteriota bacterium
TAAACCTCGCCTTCAGATCCGGCTGGTCGAAGACGGGGAACGCGGTGCTGGCGTCGCTGGGGACGAAGAGCGAATAGATGTATTCCGCGCCGTCCTCTTTGTCGATGTAACGCGTGATCGCCGAGCCACTGGTCAGGATCGGCGACGTGAAATCGAGCGTGATGACGTTCTCGCCGGCTTTGATAGCATCGAGCAGAATGAGATGGTCGTTGCTCTCGTGGTACTTAAAGGCGGGCGAGGGTGCGAGGCCTTCGGGGCGACCGTCGGCATTGAAAAGAGGGATCCCGTTGAGCGTGATGTTCGTCACTGTCGAGTCCTTTTCATGACCCGTCCGCTTCCGCCAGTCGAGGATGATAGGAGGCACACTCCCTACCGGTCGTGTTTCCGCCTGTGCGGTCACCTTGACTCTGATCTCCATCGTGCCCTTGAGAACGGGCGACATCTTTTCGAGCGTCAGGTTGAGCTTGTATCGCACATCCGAATAATGCGCCGCCCGCCATTGGGCAAGCTCGTGCGAAACGCCCGGCCCGATCGGCGATGTTTGTGACAATTCAATGGGTGCGGTCATGAACAATATAAAAAGAACGAATAGAAATTTATGCATTTTGGGTAAGATGCGCCGACCAATGTAAATCGTACGTTTGCCGCCTAACAGTTTTGTCTCGCCGCGGGCCGTAATTTTTTTCACCGCACACAATTTGGATTTTGGATTTTTGATCGCTCTTCTGTCTTCTGCCTTTGTGTCGCACACAATAGATCACGCAGGCGTACCTCCGCCGCTACGATTTTGGCATCGAAGGCAGGCGGAATCAATTGCAACTGTTAAGCCTGAAATGATCGTGAAGCGAGAGGCCGCGGCCCAAATTCTTAAAGCGTAAAACTAAAATTTACAAATCCTATTGCTTTGACAGGCTGGCCGTCACGCACAAAAGGCTTGAACTTCCATTTTCGGACGGCGTCGCGGGCGGCGGTCTGCAAGAGGATCGGGCCGCTCATATTCTGGACCTCGGCGACCTCGCCCTTTTCGTCAACCGTGAGCTCGACCTTGACGACGCCGGTCGTCCGCATATTCTTTGCCGCTATCGGATAAACGGGAGCCTGTTGTTTTGTCGCGTATCCGATCAGGGATCCGACCTCGAGCGGGCCCGTATCGCCGGCGGCTGACGGCTGAGGTTCGGTCTTTGGTTGTGCTTTTTGCCCGCCGGTTTCGGGCGTGTTCTTTGCGACGTCGCCGTTGATAACGCGGTTTCGCTGAGGCTCGCCTGATTTTTGTTCACTGCCGGCGGCTGTATTCAGTGCGACCTGAGGTGCCTTTACAGGCGGCTGTTCAATTTTCTTTTCTTCGGATACGGGCTGGAATGCCGGTTTTATTTCCGGCTTTTCGGCCGGGTTATTTACCGCCGGTACGGTTTTGGTAGCCAGATCGCTTGTATTTTCGGCCACTGTTTGCTGGCCGGCGGCCGATGTTGACGTGCCATCGACGGCATTGATGATCACGCTTCGCGAGTTGGCTATTTGTTCGCGCGAATCGCCCAGCTCATCTTTCCAGCGGCGGGCGTCATAATCGTCGCGTGCGATCAGGCTTCGCGAATTTGTCGCCTCTTCGATCAGGGCCATCGCCATGTCCGATTTAGTTTTATCTTTACTGAGGTCTTTTGCCTGTGTGATGACCAGCTCGAGCGATTCGCGCATTCGCTCGATATCGTTGACGGCCTCGAGCGGCAAGTTGCGGTCAGAAACTGTCAGGCCAAGTGCGCGGTAGCGTTCGGCCTGATTGCGCGCGCCCTTGATGATCTGGCTGGCAACCGCCGAATAATATGCGAGGGCGTTGGGTTTGTTGAGTTTCTGCCCGTTGTAGAATTCGGTCAACAGGTCGTCTGCGCGTTTGTAATCGCCCTGTTCGAGATAACTGTTCATCAACAGCACGTTGGTGACGGCGTTGACCGAGGCGTCGCCCGATTCGCGGCGAATATTCTCGAGCTCATAAATGGCGGCGCTGTAATTGCGAACGGCGATAAAAGCTTTTGCCTTTGAGATGCGGTCACGCATTACCTCGGCCGAGGTAGGCGCTTTGACAGGTACAGCTGTAGTTTGCGGGCCGGTTGGCGGCGTCTGTGCCGGCAGAGTTTGCGCGGCGGCCGCGGCAAAGCTGAATAATACGAGAAAAATCGAAGTGTAAAACCTTCTGACTTTTAACGGCATTTTAAGTCCTCCTATTGACTCTATTTTCCGTAAAGGCCAAGCGAACTACATGAAGGCTCACTTTAATGACCTGAACCCAACC
>JBDTMQ010000010.1:0-6786 GCA_039934155.1 Acidobacteriota bacterium
TGTGGACAAGTTTATCGATGAGCTTCGGGCTGACGATCTTTGCCTTATCATCTCGTGCGAGCTCGGCGATGAATCTGCGTGGGAAGATCTCGTTGCGGGGTTTGATGCAACCGTCAGGTCATCGGCCCGCAAAATTGCCCAAAATCACGAAGACGCCGACGATCTGACCGGCTCGATCTGGGCTGAGCTTTACGGACTTCGCCAGGACGCTGAGGGCAACAAGAGGTCGAAGCTTGCGTATTATTCGGGACGCGGAAGCCTCGGCGGATGGCTCCGAGCGGTCGTTTCACAGCTCGCGATCGATCAGTATAGAAAGCAGGCAAAATATGTTCAAGTAGAGGACGGGCGCGAGTTTGAGAATCTGGCCGAGGAAGCCGCCGCACGAACTGGTGGTGATAACCTTGTTTCACACGCCGAGGATCCGGAACATATACTTTCAGAAAAGATGGCGGCATCTGATCTTTCGAGGGCCTTTTCGGCCGCGATCGAGAGGCTTTCGGATGAGGACAAGGTAATACTTAAACTGTACTATTTCGACGGTTTAAAGCTCAAAGATATCGCCGAGACCTTCGGTTATCATGAAGCCACGGCGAGCCGGAAACTGGCGAGACTTCATGGCGAGATACGAAAAACGGTTGAAACCTCCCTTCGAAAACAGCATGGATGGAGCGAAGGTGAGGTAAAGCGCCATTTGTCCGAGACGGCCTCAAAAGCGGGGCTAAGCGTAGAGAAATTATTCGCCATACTGGTGCTCGTGGCCGTAATGCAAGATTTTTGCCTGTAACGCGTTCAATAAGTGGGCTACGAAACCCGCCTACGCCAAAGAAAGAGGGGCCCGGCGGCTGGAATTAGAACCGCGAGACCTCTTTCAGGCAGGGCAGCCGATAGTTAAATGGAATTTGATCTCGACAAAGAAATGGACATCCTGCTTCGGAGCGGCCGGTCAGCCCGGCCGGGTCCGGAGCCGCGTGGCCAGCACGTGGACGCCGACTCGATCTCGGCCTTCGCCGAAAGAGCACTGCCTGATGGGGCATCGCGGGCGGTCATGGCCCATCTATCGGATTGTGACGATTGCCGAAAAATTCTCGCCGGTGTGATCCTCGGAAACTCCGGGGTCGAAGAAAGTGTGACCGAAACCGCGGCTGCTGTAGCGCCGACCACAATTCCCTGGTACCGCCGGCTGTTCCTTTTCCCGAATTTGGCTTATGTGATGGGCAGTCTGGTTCTTTTGCTTGGCGGATTTATGGCGTTCCAGGTCGTCCGTAATATGGGCAGGGGTTCGTCATCTGTTCAGGTCTCACAGGCAAATGTCAGCAACCTCGGTCCAGCAGAGCCAGGAACATTGCGACCGATGTCTGCAAATACCGCAAATACTGCGGCGAATGCATTTAGTTCCGCTGCAAATTCGATGTCGGCCCCGAACGGAACTAATCCGGCCGAGAGTCGTTCCGGTCCGATGGCGGGTAATGCGGCTAATTCAAACAGGGCATTGGCCGAAACGGCGCGTGAAAGTTCGTTAAAGAAGGACCTGGATGCTAAGAGCGGTAGTCTCGACGGTGTTGATTCGCCAGCGGCCCAGCCGCCTCCTCCGCCTGCCCCTGCGCCAAAAGAAAAACCGTCGGACGAAAAGGGCGCGGCACTCGCATCCCGGTCGAGAGCCGATGCAAAACCAGCTACGGGTGAGGAGAGAGAAAAGAAGAACGCGGACACGGTAATAACCCAGGCGCCGGCTTATTCACGCGGAACGGCGAAAGCGGCCGGGCCCAGCCGCGACCAGCAGAGACAGTTTCCCAACGTCTACAACGAAAACGACGAGTCAGGCGGTAAGCGAAGGGTCGGAAGCCGCGATTTTGAATTCAAGCAGGGTGTCTGGTATGACGTTCGATTCCGCGGTCAGCCGACGATAAATGTGCGGCGCGGTTCGGACGAATATGAAAAACTGGATAGCGGGCTACGAAGCCTGGGAGATTCTTTCACGCAAACCGTAGTCATTGTCTGGGGCAGCAAGGCTTATCGAATTCAGTAGATCCGAGTACCTATCAGCATACAAAAAGGCCGCCATCCAAGGCGGCCTTTCAAATATTGACGTTAGTAGTTACGCCGAAACTCGCTCAGTTTGCGCTATGAACGCTGTACGTCGGTGACATCATCCGCAAGTTCGTTCCTCTCTTTGGCCGTTATCACACCATCTGCTCTGTATTTTTCCTGATGCTTTCTGAGCTCGCGTTGATTGCCCTCAAGCTCGCGACGCAGGTAATATTCCTGCTCTTTGTATCTCAAATACGGGCTGTTCCAGTATGGATCGTAAAAGCCGCCCCAGAAATTGTGCCGCCAAAACGGCCTATAGTAGACACGTCTGATGATGATCGGCCGCTGTGTACGCCCACGTACCGACACAGTTCAGCGACGCTGTGCCGGTGCTGCGATAACGAATAGCCCGGCGAGCATAAACACTGCTATTACAGGAATAAGAAATTTTCTTATGTATTACATGATACCGCCTTGATACGGTCGGAGGCCTTATACCAAATTGAAAGCACACTCAAGACCGATTGTTTTATTTTTGGATGAAAATCACACCGGAAATGTTGTCGAAGAGGTTTGCGATGTTGCGGTCTTCTTTTTGTGCTGTGGTCAAAATGGTTTAATATCCCTCACAAGGCCTCAAGCCGCCCGCATTAGCGCTCAGACTGAAAAGGACAATCAAAATGAAAAACGGTGCAAAAGTGATCGTGCTTTTATCTATATTTTTTCTCTGCGGAATTTCTATCAACGCACAGCCCAAGGCGCCGAAACCTGATCCCGCCATCCAGCAAATGATCAAAGAGGTATCGGCAAAAAATATTGAGGCGTCAATTCGAAAACTGGTCTCTTTCGGCACACGAAGTACGCTGTCGGAACAAGATAACCCGAAGCGCGGAATAGGCGCGGCGCGTGACTGGATCTTTGGTGAGTTTCAAAAGATCAGCGCAGATTGCGGCGGCTGTCTAAAGGTCGAAAAACAGACGTTTCTTCAGGCTGCAAATCCTCCACCTCGCGGTCGCGTCCCTGAGCCGACAAATCTTACAAATGTTGTCGCTACTCTTACGGGAACGACCGATCCCGGCCGGGTTTACGTGGTGTCGGGCCATTATGACTCGATGTGTTCATCGCCGATCGATGCAAAATGCGATGCGCCCGGCGCCAACGATGACGCGTCTGGTACGTCGACCGTTATCGAGCTCGCACGCGTGATGTCTAAAAGGAAGTTCGACGCCACGATCATTTTTATGACTGTGCCCGGCGAAGAGCAGGGATTACTCGGTTCGACACATTTTGCCGAACAAGCGAAACTGAATGCAATGGATATCGAGGGAATGTTTACCAACGACATCGTAGGCGGCGTCACAACGCAAAAGAATTCGCCCAATAGGAATCGCGTTCGTGTTTTTAGCGAGGGCGTGCCGACAAACGAGACAGCGGCCGAAGCCGCGACCCGCAGAAGCGTCGGCGGCGAGAACGATTCGCCCTCTCGCCAGCTTGCCAGGTATATAAAGGAACAAGCCGACCGTTACCTGAAGAATTTCAGCATTTGGATGATCTATCGCCGCGACCGTTATCGACGTGGCGGCGATCACATTCCGTTTTTAGAGCGAGGGTTTACCGCCGTCAGGGTGACCGAGGTTGACGAGGATTACACCCACCAGCATCAAACGCTACGCACTGAGAATGGTATTTTTTACGGCGATACGCCCGAATTTGTGGATTTTGAATACACGGCAAATGTCGCCCGTGTAAATCTCATCGCTCTCGCCGGCCTGGCCTCGGCACCGGCGAGGCCGAAAGGTGTCGTGATCGCAGACCGGCTCACAAACGATACCGAACTTCGCTGGGAAGCTAGTGACGACGCCGATCTGGCCGGATATGAGATAGTGTGGCGTGATACGACCTCGCCGGTGTGGACAAACTCGCGGCCGGTCGGAAATGTCACGACCTATGTGGTCAAGAACCAGACCAAAGACAACTGCTTTTTTGGAGTGAGGGCCGTGGACAAGAGCGGAAACAAAAGTCCGGTCGTTTATCCGCGGCCGACGCGGTGAAAGGAAAGGAATTCGATGGTGCGTTTTATCAAGGTTTGTATCATGGTGTGCGCTTGCTCGGTCGCGGTTCTCGGCCAACTATCCGAAACCGAACAGTCGTGGAATAAGCCGGTTGAGCCTTTCCGGATCATCGGGAATGTTTATTATGTCGGCGCGAGCGATCTGACCTCGTATTTGATCGCCACGCCAAAGGGACATATTCTGATCGACAGCGGAATGGCCGAGACGGTCCCGCAAGTACGCGTAAATATCGAAAAGCTCGGCTTTAAGCTTTCGGATATCAAATATCTGCTAAATAGTCACGCACATTACGACCACGCGGGCGGCCTGGCTGAATTACGGCGAGTCACTGGCGCGAAACTGCTGGTTAGCAGAGGCGATGCCGGTCTAATGTCCCGCGGCGGACGCAAAGACCCAAATTTTGGTGACAGTTTTCCATTCGAGGCCACGCAGCCGGATGAAACTTTCGATGACGGCAAACAGGTCAAGGTCGGCGGCTCGGAACTCACAGCAAATGTTACCCCGGGCCATACAGCCGGCTGCACGACCTGGACGACGACCGCGGTCGATCGAGGCCGTAAATACAAGGTGATGTTTGTCTGCAGCACTTCGGCGCCCGGTTACAAATTAGTTGGCAACGAAGCTTACCCAAAGATCACCGCCGATTATTTCGTGACCTTTTCACGTCTAAAAAGGCTCAGGCCCGACGTGTTTCTTGGCTCGCATGGTCAGCAATTTGACCTTCTGGGAAAGATCGAAGTGCTGAAGACCCGGCCATCTGTCAATCCCTTTATCGATCCGAAAGGCTTCCTTGACTACGTTACTGAAAGTGAATCTTCTTTCAAAAAGGCCCTGGCAAGCCAGCAATCGACCAGATAGGCCTCAGTCTAAGCCTTACCTTACCCGCCGAAATATGATAAAAATTAAGTTTCGCCCGATCCACCGGGCGGAACTCTTATTTTCAAGGATTTATTGATGAAAAAGTTTTTTGTTGTTATTTCGGCGTCGCTGCTGATCGCATTTTGTATCATCCCCACGCAAAAAGCCGACGCTGATCTTCTTGTTTCGCCCCATTTGGTGGTCAGCCAGTTTCAGACCGGCGGCGGCGGTTCCGGAACATTCAATGACGAATTCGTCGAGATACACAACAACGGCACATCGCCGATCGATCTCAGTCAATACAGCCTTGTTTACCGTTCGGCATCGGGGTCGAACGATGTTCTCTTCATGACCTGGCCGGGCAGCACGTTCGTTCCGGCGGGCGGCTATTATTTGATAGCGTCTTCATCCTATGACGGAGCGGTAACTCCGGATGCGACCTATAACCCGACCAGCTGTCAATGCTCGATGGGCGCCGCGGGCGGCGGACTTGCGATACGAAGCGGCCAGCCGAACACCGGCGCGATCATTGACTCAGTGGGCTGGGGAACGGCGAATAACATCTTTGTCGAGGGTTCGGTGACCGCTGCTCCGGCCGCGAACAACAGTCAGTCACGCGCCGGCAACGGCTGTACGGACACCGATAATAATTCTACCGACTTTGCGCCTGCGATCCCCGCTGCCCCTCGCAGTTCGGCCTCGCCGGGAAACTTGTGCGGCGGTGGCGGCACTACCTTGTTCGCGGCGATGAATGCATATCCGTCTACTGTTTCACCCGGGGGAAACACGATCCTGACCGTGACGGTGATACCCGCGACCATACCGCCAAGCACCGGCATATCGGTCGTCGGCAATCTGACCTCGATCGGCGGTTCGGCAGCACAGACCTTCTTCGACAACGGCACCAACGGCGATGTCACGGCCGGCGACAATGTTTTTTCCTATCTTGCCGTCATCCCCGCTGAGACCACCGGCGGCATTAAGAACCTCACAGCCGCGGCGTCGGACGCCCAGGCCAGGACCGTAAATCTCAATGTAAACATAACGGTCAACGCCCCGCTTCCCGGCGAAAACCCTCTTATCTTCGGCAATCCCTCAGGGGCGACGGCCGATATTGCGAATGAGAACAACTATCTGATGCTCAAACCGCAATATACTCTGTCGTACAATCGCTCACGCGCGACCGCGAACTGGGTCGCGTGGCGGCTCGACAGCAGCTGGGTCGGGTCGGCTGATCGCCAGAACGATTTTCGGCCTGATACTTCTCTGCCAAATGGGTGGTATCAGGTGCTCGATGAGGATTACAGCGGTTCGGGCTATGACCGCGGACACATGTGCCCGTCGGGCGACCGCACGAACTCGGTCCCGAACAACTCAGCGACATTCCTTATGACCAATATGGTCCCGCAGCTCGCCGCAAACAATCAGGGACCATGGGAAGAATTCGAGTCCTACTGCCGCACGCTTGCGTCCCAGGGGAACGAGATCTATATATATTCCGGCGTGATGGGGAATATTGGAACGATCGCAGGCGGCAAGATAGTCGTGCCGGCCGCAACCTGGAAGGTTGTGCTGGTACTGCCAAACGGATCGAACGATCTCGAGCGTGTAAACCGCTCTACACGGGTCTTCGGCATCGTGGTACCAAACGCACCGCCGCTTAACATTAACGCGCCGTGGCGGCAGTTTCGCGTTCACGTCGATGCTGTCGAATATATGACCGGCTATGATTTCTTCACTAACGTACCGAAAAATACCCAGGAGATCATCGAGCGCCGACGTGATCAGGAGTGAATATGCGTCTAAGTTTCCGTGTCACACAGGCGTT
>JBDTMQ010000011.1:0-3261 GCA_039934155.1 Acidobacteriota bacterium
CCCGTCGGCGCGGATCGATCTCGAATATTCGCGTACAACACGTGTCGTTAGGGACGTGCTTAACGGCAGCGTCGAGCTGGGCGTGCTTGCGTTTCCTGAACCCCGACGGGGAATAACGATCGGCCCGATGCCCAGCAACCGCCTCGCGTTGATCTGCCCGCCCGACCATAAATTCGCCGGCCGCACTCAGGTCAGGACGAAAGAGCTGGACGGTCACGACTTTGTCCTGTTTGAGCGAGACACGCCGACGCGAAAAGCGACCGATCGCATCTTGAAGGCTCACGGCGTGGATGTAAAAAAGGCAGCCGAGTTCGACAACATTGAAACGATCAAGCGCGCTGTTCAGGTCGGATTTGGTCTGGCGATCGTTCCGCGTCCGTCAGTCGAAGAAGAAGCTCGAAGCGGGCAGCTTGCTGTGGTAAAGTTGGCTGAAAAGGAATGGGTGCGGCCTGTCGGTGTCATTTATCGAAGCGACCGCAACCTATCGCTGGCGGCGAAGAAATTTGTCCAGCTTTTAGAATCCCGGGAAGTCGAATGACCGATTGTTAACCCGAGTGCACGAAATAGACGTCTCGATATTTGTCAGGCTAATTACCTAGTGAATATAATCGAGTTGCGAGCACTTTCGGGCAGATCTGCCGACAGCGGCGAATCATTGCCGGCCATCAAGCCGTGATGATCAGGTGATCTTTCGATGACTTCTAATTTAGGTACCAAAGGGTACGAATTGACGTTCGAGGAACGTGACGACTACCTCTATGCGTTGGTCGAAGGCGAGACCGACAATTATGAGATCTCTCACTTTTATTGGCAGGAAGTAATTGAGGAGTGCAAGCGTCTGGGCCGTAAGAAGTTACTGGTTGAGGAAGCGATTATCGGGAATAATTCTGAAGGCGATACGTTTCAGGTCGCCTCAGAATTGCGTTCGATGGGACTCGTGGACATCAAGCTGGCCTTTGTCGACAGATTTACTGAACACGACGAGGTAAACAAATTCGGCGAAATGGTCGCGATCAATCGTGGTATCGAAAGCCGGGTTTTCGACCGCATTTCCGAAGCGGAAGAATGGCTCCGGTCGTGACCGTCAATCCATACTGATAAAGGTCAGAGAAGACGTCGCACTCATCTGGTTAAGAGTTTGTTTCAGCATCGGAACGATCCCGTCGGCTTCCATATACTCTCGTCCGAGAAGGCGCCTGAATCGCCGCTCTTTACTCTCACCGGTCAACTCTTTCAGCATCCCGCGGAAAAACGCATTTACGATCTCCGGAGCAAACTGCTTACCCGAGTTCCGCTGCAGGTCTTCGAACACTTCGTGAGCAGGCCGTCGGCGTTTGTATGGCCGGTCGGTCGTCATCGCGTCGAATGAGTCTGCCAGATTGACCATTTTGGCAATAAACGGGATCTCGCGGTCATAAAGTCCGTCGGGATACCCATTGCCGTCGAGGCGCTCGTGGTGGTATTTAGCAGCCAGCGGCACATCCGCATAAGGATGATGAATGGGCGAAAGGATCTCGTATCCCACCGACGGGTGCCGGTTGAGCTCGGCCGATTCCTTCGCGTTAATACGGTACGGAGCGTTTATGATCTTTCGCTCGACGGTAAGTTTGCCGACGTCGTGCAGATAACCGGCGACCGCGGCCCCTTCGATCTCATCAGTTCCCCAGCCGAGTTCTTCACCGATTATCTCTGTATATTTCCCGACCCTGACGGAATGGCCCTCGGTGTACTTGTCTTTGCAGTCGATCGCGGCGGCGAATGCTTTCACCGTATCCTTATACGTCATTCTGAGATCGTCATACAGCTTGCGGTTCTCGTCGGCCCGGCGTTCCAGTTCCGCTAACATGTTACGCTGAGCGATCGCGACCGCAATATGCCGGCCCATCGCCGAGATTATTTCCTTGTCGTAGCTTGAATAATGCTCGCCCGAGGCCTTCTCGCCGAGAAACAATGTTCCGACGATCTCGTCGCTTATGACCAGCGGCACCGCAAGCTCGATCTTTGTCTTTTCAATGCTGTGACCGTATATCTGAAAGAAGGGGAGCACGGTCGCCTGAGCTGCTTCCATCGGATAAAGGCCGTTTGCCAGGAATTGCCTTTCATCCTCGTAGCAGAGCGTCAGCGAAAGCGGAAAATCGTCACCCAGACCCCGGGCCGCGACCATATAAAGCTCATGTTCGAACCGCGAAAAGCGGGCGACACCGCCGCGCATGATCGCGAGCGCACCGAGCAGCAAATGGAGCGACGTTCTGATCGTTTCCTGAAAACTGTTCTTATTCGCCACTTCCTGGCCGAGTTCGGCAAGCGCGCCAAAGGTATGGATAAGCTTGCTTTTGTCCTCCGACAGTCGTTTCAGGTTAGGTGATTTGAAATCCTGTATCTTCATCGATCAAATAAACTAGCCGGCCGAAAGGGTTTCGGCCGTCAGCGGCGCCGGCTTGTTCTTTTCCAGCGTAACATGGCGGGTAAGACCAAGCATATCAAACAATTCCGCAGTCTCATCCTTAACATCGGTAAAGACCACGCGGGCTCCCGTGTTCGAGGCCGAATCGATGACGCCCAACAGGATCGAGACGCCGATGCTGTTCACGATCTCTGTCTGCGAAAAATTCACGATCAGCTTTTTGCACCCGTCGCTTAGGCGACGCTTGCATTCGCGTTCTATCTGTTCACCTGTGATCTTATTCAAGTAGTCGCCGGCATAGACAACGGCGGTTTCGCCTTCCGCCTTAACAGCGCTCTCCAACTCTGTTTGTGATATCACTTGATTTTTTCCTAAATTGATTTGAGAAGAATGGGCCGAGCCGCGTAAAGACTGTTTTTACCATAAAGAAATCTATAAAACAACATAATTATTTCGTACTCTAGGCTATCGAACGGGAAAAGCCCGCCATCGGGGCGGGCCTTTCAAGGCATAACAAGCATTGGATATGAAAGAATTAACTAAGTGCTTGTTGTTGCCGTACTCGATCGGCCGTCGGCCGAATCCCTAAGCGCTTTGACCCGGTCATGTGCAGAAATGATCGAAGACTGCTGGGTCCCGACCACCTCACTTACATTTGCCGGCAAACCCTTTGTCAGGGCGTCCTTATAAGCCGCCTTTGCTGCGTCCTCGCCTCTTTCGCATTCATTCAAAATGGCTTCATCGTCCTTTCCGGTAACGGCCGATTTGATGTTGATCCATCCGCGATGCAGTGCTCCCAACGTGCTGCCGGTATTTTCAGGATCCCCGCCAAGCGAACGAACAAGCGATTGCAGTTC
>JBDTMQ010000012.1:0-3668 GCA_039934155.1 Acidobacteriota bacterium
ACAACAAATCCGATCAAGGCGGCCGCCACAATAACCAGCGGCGAGAAGAACGACCTCTTCGGCGCCTGTGACTGAACGCCGATATGCTGACGGCCGGTGTCCCAGTTTTGAACGACAGTATTCTGCATGCCCGTGCCGGTGTCCTGGGTTGACGACATCCGATGCGGCGTGTTCGGCCCAATGCCCGGTCGCGGCGCCACGGTCGCATCCGGAACCGCCGTGGGCGATGTAAGATCGGCCAAAAGCTGCTGTGGACGACCGTCAAATGTTACATCTGCCTGCCAATCGCTGAACCCGTCATGATGGATCCGAAGCCGGTGATTGCCGCTCTGGATCCCGTTAAGTGTGATCCACCCGTCATCACGACTTTGCCCAACGGCGACGTTGTCAACAAAAACCTGTGACCGGGGCGGATTTGTACAGATATTCACCGAGGATACGGGGAAAGCGCCGCCCGACGTACTATGAATTCCGATCGATGGCGGATAAACGGCGTCCTTCAGCTCGCTGATCATTTCTTCGACCGAGCCGGACCGCTTTTCTTTTTCTTTTACCAGCGTGTGCCTGACAGCGGCTTCGACCTCTGACGACAAATGCACATTCAGCTCGAGAAAAGTCGGGGCCGGATCGCTTATATGCTTTTTCATGATCGCCGGTATCGACGATCCCTTGAACGGCACGTCACCGGTCAGCATTTGGAAAAGCATCACGCCCAGGCTGTAGATATCCGATCGCGAGTCCGGCTCGTCATCGGCCCATTGCTCGGGGGCCATATAATAAGGCGAACCCATCAGCCCGGTCGTCTGCGCCTGAATGAATGAGCCCAACAGCTCACCCGATTTGATCTTTGCCAATCCGAAATCAAGTATCTTGACCGCTTGCGACATATTGGGTTTGTCGCTGCAGATCATAATATTAAGCGGTTTAAGATCGCGGTGAACGATACCCTGATGGTGAGCCGCACCGACGCCGGCACAGATCGCGGACATCAGATCGAGAGCTTTTTCGGGGTCCAGAATTTTTTCTCGGGCCAGCAGATCATGGAGCGATTCGCCCTCGACATATTCCATCACGAGAAAGGGCGTCGAGCCCTGTATCACGCCATAGTCGGTCACGGCCACTACATTCTGGTGGCGAATCGCGGCGGCGGCGAGAGCCTCTTGCCGGAAACGTGTCACAAGCTGCGGGTCATTGCCGACAAGGTCCGGAAGAATGATCTTGATCGCAAGCTGAGTTTTCAGGTAAGCGTGGCGCGCTTTGTAGACGACGCCCATCCCGCCCTGACCGAGGCGGCATTCGAGATGATACTTGCCTTCGAGTACGGGCTCACCCGGAATGGTGTGCATCGTCGGCATGCCGTCATTGGGGCATGTCGCGACCTCGTCCGAAAAGCAATTCTTACAAAGCTGACACTCTTTCATATCACGCTCGACCGCACGCAAACATCAAGAGACACAAACACACTGTTGTTGACAGATTTTGAGGTGACTTTTTGCTTCTGTACAAAAGTTAATTTTATGGTTTTTTCTGAATTCAAGCAAGGATTCGGCGTCTCGCCGGGCACCGAGCCTGCAAACCCATAAAGCCCCAATGCCCTTCCGATACCACCTTATCCCTTAATCACAACACTTACAAGCCTTTTTGGAACCACAACGACCTTTATTACCTCTTTTTCGGCGGTGTATTCCCGCACCTTTTCATCGGCCAGCGCCAGCGCCTCGAGCTGTTCATTCGCGATATCCGGCGGGACCGAAATCCTTGACCGCAATTTCCCATTCACCTGGACCGGGATCTCGATCTCATCCGCCGCCGCAATCCGGGCGTCGTAGGCCGGGAATCGTGCGCCGCTGGCCAATATTCCCTCTTCTTTCCCGGACAGCACCGAAAAAAGCTCTTCGGCGGAGTGCGGTGAGAAGGGTGTCAACATCAGCACCAGGCTGGTCAGCGCCTCGCGAACGGCATAAAGCTCATCGCTGCTTGCTTTATCCGGTACGACCCCAAGATCCTGGATCGAATTTGCAAGTTCCATCAGCGCGGCGACCGGCGTATTGAACTGCAGCGACTCCAGACTCTGTTCGATGCGGTGAATGGTCTGATGGGTTTTCCGGCGAAGGTCGCGGGCCTTGCCCTTTTCTTCACCCGGTCGTTCGCCGCCCCGATCGCCGGCTAACGCAGTGTTCCATTTCCAGACCATCCGCCAGACGCGCTGGAGGAATCGGACAGCGCCTTCGATCCCGGATTCCTGCCAAACCAGTTCGTTCTCGACCGGCGCCGCAAACAGTACGAACAGCCGCGCCGCATCGGCACCGTAAATATCGATCATCTCGTCAGGGTCGACGCCGTTCCCCTTTGACTTTGACATCCGCTCGATCGCCCATTTCAACGGTCGCCCGTCGACGCCCCGGGCCGCAGTGACCTTGCCTTTGGCATCGCGCTCGACAGTTACATCCTCAGGTTTAGCGTAGATACGCTTTCCGGTCGTGTCGTCGAAGAAGGTTTCGCCGACGACCATCCCCTGTGTAAGCAGGCGAGTGACCGGCTCGTCAAATTTAACAAGACCGAGATCGCGCATAACCTTGGTCCAAAACCGCGTGTAGATCAGGTGCATAACGGCATGATCGTCACCGCCGACGTATTGATCGACAGGTGTCCAGTAAGCCGCTTTTTCGGTCTCGAACGGAATCTCGGGATTTTCGGGATCGGTATATCGAAAAAAATACCACGACGAATCGACGAAGGTGTCCATCGTGTCGGTTTCGCGCCTGGCCGGACCGTCACAATTTGGGCAAGCTGTCTCGACAAATGACGGGACCTTTGCCAGCGGCGATTCGCCCGTCCCTGTAAAGGGCGCGCTTTCGGGCAGCCTGACGGGCAGGTTTGGGTACTTCTCGGGAACCGTTCCGCATTTATCGCAGTAAACGATCGGGATCGGCGAGCCCCAAAACCGCTGACGCGAAATTCCCCAATCGCGCAGGCGGAAGGTGATGGCGACCTTGCCAAATCCGTGCTCTTCCGCATATGCGGCCATCTCGGATTTTGCCGCTTCACTGGTCTTGCCGCTCCACTCTTCCGAATTTATCAGGATCCCGTGATCGGTAAACGCACCGTTCAGAGTGCCAGCTTCAGCTTGTTCGCCCTGGGACGAGCTAAAGCCCGCACTCTGAACTATTACTTCCTTGATCGGCAGGCCGAATTTCTTCGCAAAGTCGAGGTCGCGCTCATCGTGACCCGGCACGCTCATGACTGCGCCGGTGCCGTATTCCATCATGACGTAGTTGCCGATCCAGACGGGCAGCTCCTCGCCGCTGAACGGATTCAAGGCACGCAGTCCGGTATCGACGCCGTCCTTGACCGCTTCGGTCTCGTGATCTGACGGGTTCATCTTTTCGCTGCGGATCTGTTGGATCTTTTCGAGCACATCGTTCGACAATTCGTTTATGTGCCGCACAACTACCGGATGTTCCGCCGCCACGACGACCGCATTAGCGCCATAGATCGTGTCGATACGGGTCGTAAATACACGAATGTACTCGGCTTTTCTGGAAGCCTGTCCTTCGTCGTCCTCGGCGGCGGAATCGGTTATAAGGAAATCAGAACCGACGATCGTAAAATCTACGAATGCGCCCTCGGACCTGCCGATCCAATCGGCCTGGCGTTTCAAAACGTTT
>JBDTMQ010000013.1:0-5473 GCA_039934155.1 Acidobacteriota bacterium
CGAAGTTTTTCAGTATCTTAAGCACCTCAAGAATCAGAACAGCTGGGGTCCTTGGTACAAGAAAGACCCGACGATGGTCCATGAGTTTCGTGGAACCGACGGCTCGCCTGGCTTTGTTTCGTCCTGGAACAGCACAAATGACGAGGTCGGCGAAGGCGAACAGGAGATCAAAAAGATCACCGAGGGCGAAAGGATCGATACCGAGCTAAGATTCAAGCGGCCGTTCGAGTCAAAGAGCGACGCCTATCTGATCACTGAGGCCGCGGGAGACCGACAAACACACGTCCGGTGGGGATTTACCGGCGACATGCCGCGTCCGCTAAACTTAATGGCTCTTGTATACGATCTCGATAAAGAGGTAGGAAAGGATTTCGAATCGGGACTTTCGACTCTGAAAACGACACTCGAAAGCCGCCCGGCATCATGAGATCCGGTTGACATCGACCGGTTCTTTCAATATGCGTTATAGACGGATCGCGCCCACGCGGCTGCCCAGCACTCGCAGCCCGGGTATTCGATCCGGTGTTTGTCTAAGGAGCATTTATCGATGGCACAATCAATACAGACGGCACCCATCAACGAAGAAAAGATGAATGAATTTCTGGGCAAGGTCGTCGGCGATTTTGGCGCTTCGCTCAGCTCGGTGCTGGCTTTTATCGGAACTAAGCTTGGGCTTTACCGCGCGCTCGCCGATTCAGACGGAATGACGCCGGCCGAACTCGCATCTGCGACCGGGACTAACGAAAGGTATGTCCGCGAATGGCTTTTGAATCAGGCATCCGGCGGGTATGTTCATTACCAGCCCGAAACCGGTAACTATTCGCTGCTGCCGGAACAAAAAACGGCGCTCACCGATGAATCGAGCCCATTCTATGTCGGCGGCGGATTTTATCTTGTCAAGGCCTTGGTTAACGCACAGCCGCGGATCGCCGACGCATTCCTCGATGGCAGCGGGATTCACTGGGGCGATCACGATCCCGACCTATTCCTCGGCACCGAGAAATTCTTCCGTCCCGGTTACACCGCGTACCTGGTCAATAATTGGATACCGTCACTCACCGGTGTTGAGGAAAAGTTGAAGAATGGCGGCAAGGTTGCCGATGTCGGATGCGGCCACGGTGCATCGACCATCATCATGGCGAACGCCTATCCAAATGCGAAGTTCTATGCATTTGACAGTCATCCGGCGTCGATCGCGGCCGCCCGGGCGAGAGCCGCCGAGGCCGGTCTTTCCGACCGTATCGAATTTGCCGTCGCCACCGCGCAGGATTTTCCCGATAACCAGTATGATCTGATCACTTTCCTGGATTGCCTTCACGACATGGGCGACCCGGCCGGGGCCGCGAGCCGTGCATATCAGAATCTCGCCGCTGACGGCAGCGTGATGATCGTCGAACCTATGGCAGGAAACACTGTGGAAGAAAACTTTAATCCTATCGGGCGGACATTCTCAGCGGCATCGACACTTTGCTGTACGGCCAATGCCATCGCCCAAGGCGGCAAGGGCCTGGGCGCTGTCGCATCCGAAGACGCCCTGCGCAAAGAGGTTCTGTCCGGCGGCTTTACCAATTTTCACAGGGCCGCCGAAACGCCGTTTAACCGGGTTTTTGAGGCCCGCAAATAAAGTTTTCGTCCCGCGGCATCATTGCGTAGACGCGAGCTGACATTTTTTATGACCGTCGACGCCCACTTTAAAAACGCGGACCCCGCCGTCCGCGCCATTTATGACGCGATCCTCTCGACCTCTAATTTGTTTGGACCCGTGGCCGAGGATCCCAAAAAGACCTCGATCCACCTAAATCGAAAAACTGCCTTCGCCGGTATCGCGGCCCAAAAGCGTTCGCTCATATTGACGTTAAAATCGGCTACCGATATTGCTGACGTACGTATAAACAGGCGCCTCCAGGCCTCGAAAAATCGCTGGTATTTGTATATCAAACTCAGCTCGCCCGACGAGTTGGACGGCCAACTCACTACCCTGCTCCGCGATTCTTATGAACTTTCCGGATAATCTCTGCTGTATTTGACTGAAAAGTTATCCCCTCATAAAATTCCCGAGAGGCAATTAATGACGAAAATTGGAATTCCGAAAGAGATCCATCCCGGTGAGCGCCGTGTAGCCGCCACCCCACAAACAATTTTGAAGCTGAAAAAACTTGGTTTTGACGTCGCCGTCGAATCCGAAGCGGGTGTCGCGATCAACTGTGCCGACGCCGAATACCAAGAAGCGGGCGCGACCGTTGTCGATAGTGCCCGCGAGCTGTGGTCGACGTCGGACGTCGTGATCAAGGTGCGCCCGCCCGAGCAGGACGAGGCCGACCTGATGCGCGAGGGCGGCTGGCTGATCGGTTTTATATGGCCCGGCCAAAACCGCGACGTCGTTGATCGGCTGGCGAAACGCCAGGCGACCGTCTTTGCAATGGACAGCGTGCCGCGCATAACACGCGCGCAAAAAATGGACACGCTTTCGGCCATGGCGAACATCGCCGGCTATCGCGCCGTGATCGAAGCCGCCGCCCACTTTCCGCGGTTTTTCACCGGCCAGATCACTGCGGCCGGGCGCATTGACCCGGCCAAGGTGCTGGTCATCGGTGCAGGCGTCGCCGGACTTTCCGCTATCGGCGCGGCAAAAGGATTGGGGGCGATCGTTCGTGCCTTTGATCCGCGGTCGGCGACAAAAGATCAGGTCGCGTCGATGGGCGCGGAATATTTGGAGCTCGACGTAAAAGAAGAGGGCGAAGGCAAAGGCGGATACGCCAAGCAAATGTCCGACGACTTTCTCAAAGCCGAAATGGCCCTTTTCGCCGCTCAGGCTATGCAGGTCGACATCATAATCACGACCGCTCTTATTCCCGGTAAACCGGCTCCGAAGCTGATCACGACCGGCATGGTCGAATCGATGAAACCCGGCAGCGTCATTGTCGATCTCGCCGCTGAACAAGGCGGAAACTGTGCGCTGACCGATCCCGGCAAGGTCGTCCAGCATAAGGGCGTGACGATCATTGGCTATACTGATCTGCCCTCGCGAATGGCATCAATGTCGAGCCAGCTATACGGAGCGACCGTCACCGCCCTGCTCGAGGAATTGACCCGGACCTCCGACACCCGGACCGTGGACACTCATGTCCGCACGGATGCCGCTTCGGCGTCCGACCCAACTGTCGGCGCAGGGGAAACAGATGCGGACAAGAATGTCCAAGGTCCATCCCTGCATGTCGATCTCGACGACGAGATCGTCCGCGGCGCGATCGTGCTTCACGAAGGCAAGGTGTTGTGGCCCGCTCCGGTCAAGGAACAGCCGCCGCCGCCCGAACCGGGTGTGCCGACCAAAAGCACCGCCGCGGTCGCCGCTTCTAAACCTTCTTCCGGCCACGGCCACGACGAGGGCACCGGTGCAAACCCGTGGCTGCTGGTCGTTGTCGGTCTGTTGATGCTGGGCATCGGTTACGTCGTTCCGCCCAAGGCCGAAACCGCCGGCGGCGATTTTCTCGGCCATCTGACCGTTTTCATCCTGGCGATCTTCATCGGTTTTCAGGTCGTCTGGAATGTAAAGCCGGCACTGCATACGCCGCTAATGAGCGTAACCAACGCCATCAGCGGCATCATTCTCGTCGGCGGAATGCTGCAGTTGACAGGCGACGTTTTTACCGGTAACAGCCGGTCTCTTGGCTCTCTCAACCTGACCGTCATCCTCGGCGCCATCGCCGTCCTGATCGCCGCCATAAACATCGCCGGCGGATTTTTGGTCACGAATCGGATGTTGGCGATGTTTAGGAAGTAACGTTGGAGTCATTGTGTTGACCGATTCACGAAGGCAAGAGCTACTTGGCACTGCCCAAGCGATTCTTAATGGTGATGATCGGCAAAACTGGAGTGAGGAAGCGCTGGCGAGAAAAGACATTGAAATCGGAGAGGTAGAAGAGTTTCACAGAAGCGAAGTTCTCGATGCTTGCCAGCGAATAATCGCTAGGTATGCAAGCTCGGCCCTTTAAATTGTCACTAGCTTTGATGAAAAATGCGGTTCCACCGATCGCCTAGCGGCGATCGGAAAAATCAATTTCTTTCCCGTGGGTTGAAACCCATGGCTAAATTCGATTGGCCGCTCCGCGGCATACGTCCAGGAACGTTGAATGAAAACCAGTCTGATCACAATTGCATACATCGCCGCGAGTGCGTTGTTTATTTTGAGTCTTGGCGGCCTGAGCCGGCAAGAGACAGCCCGTCGCGGTAATTTGTACGGCATTATCGGAATGCTGATCGCGTTGGTCGCGACGGGCGCCGCAATGAGCGTTGGCGGTCTGCCGGTGCTTGCGGCGGCTCTCATTCCGGGCTTGATCATCGGCGCCATTCTTGCCAGCCGTGTGCAGATGACGTCGATGCCTGAACTGGTAGCGATCCTGCACAGCTTCGTCGGTTTGGCGGCGGTGCTGGTCGGCTTCGCCACATATCTAGGCCCGCACGGCAATATGACGGCCGGCGAGAAAAATCTGCATACGGCCGAGGTCTTTATCGGCGTTTGCATCGGCTCGGTCACGTTCACGGGTTCTGTCATTGCGTTCCTTAAACTGAGAGGCTCAATAAGAGGCAAACCGCTGATGCTGCCGGCCAGGCATATGCTGAATATCATCATGCTGCTCGTCACGATCGGTCTCGGGATCGCGTTCTTTATGTCGCCAAATGAAGCTACCGGCCAGTGGCCGCTGTTGATCGCAACCGTGCTGACGGGAATCCTAGGCGTACACTTTATTATGGCGATCGGCGGTGCCGATATGCCGGTCGTCGTCTCGATGCTTAACAGCTATTCCGGCTGGGCGGCGGCCGCGGCGGGTTTCATGCTTTCAAACGATTTGCTCATTATCACCGGCGCTCTCGTCGGTTCGTCGGGCGCTATCCTCAGCTACATAATGTGCAAAGGCATGAACCGCTCGTTCGTGAGTGTGATGCTCGGCGGGTTCGGTACTGAAGGCGGCACCGTTGCATCAACAGCGAGCGGCGAGCCGGCTGGAGAAGTGCGTCAGGTTGACGCCTCGACGACAGCGGATATGCTTCGCCAGGCAAAGAAAGTTATCATCGTCCCCGGCTACGGACTCGCCGTCGCACAGGCCCAACACTCGCTCGCCGAGGTCGTGAAGATCCTTAAGGAAGGCGGCACCGACGTTAAGTTCGCGATCCACCCGGTCGCCGGACGCCTGCCCGGCCACATGAACGTCCTCCTAGCCGAGGCGAACATCCCTTACGACATCGTCTTCGAGATGGACGAGATCAATCACGAGTTCCCCGGGACAGACGTCTCGTGGGTCATCGGAGCCAACGATATCGTCAACCCCTCCGCCCTCGACGACCCCACGTCCCCCATCGCCGGCATGCCCGTCCTCCACGTCTGGGAAGCCCGCGACACCGTCGTCATGAAACGCGGAATGGCCAGCGGCTACGCCGGCGTCGACAACCCCCTCTTCTACATGGAAAACACGCT
>JBDTMQ010000014.1:0-2633 GCA_039934155.1 Acidobacteriota bacterium
GAAATTCACTCCGGACGACCTAAGATCAGGCGCCGAGCTTTGGTCCGCGTTTTCCGCCGGCGACATAGGCAGGTTAACTGCCTTGGGCGAACGGCGTTCGCGGGCCTTGCCCTTTCTAAAACAAGTGTGTGCTGCCGCAAATGTGAGAGATACCATGCCGCGAAAGATCATTAGCGAGATCGTCGAAGAGGGAACGACCGGTTTCAGCGAAGTGTTCCTCGAATTTGTACGCCGAACCGGAGTTTATGGATACGGCGACCTGCAGGTAAAACGGTATCTCGACGAGCTAAATGGTTAGTTGTCCGTTTTTGTATCATCATCCGTGTCGTCACTTCCCTCAAATATCCAACCTTTACGCCAAAAATAGATCAACAGAACGATCGTGACAACGGCCATCACCGTCAGCGTCATAAAATAACCATTGCGAGTCTTTAGCTCAGGCATGTTTTCAAAATTCATCCCGTAAATTCCGGCGATGAGCGAGAGAGGCAAGATTATAGAGGAAAGAACGGCGAGGGTTTTCATGACGTCGTTCGTTCGGGTCGCGACGACCGAAAAGTGTATGTCGAAAAGGCTTCCGACCAGATCGCGGTAACTGTCGGCAAGATCTGAGATGCGCAGCAGGTGGTCATAAACATCGCGGTAGAACGGCAAAAGATTCTTCGGCACCTGGGGAAATTCGCCGTGTGAGATGCGATGAAGAATATCGAGCTGCCTAGCAGATATCCGCCGTAATCTTGCAACATTCCGTCGCAGCGACATTATCTCTTCGATCACGCGATTGTCGTTTCTATGAATCGTCAGGGCACGATCTTCGAGTACGGTTATCGCGTTGTCAAAATCATCGACGATCGGCATATAGAGATCGACGATGTGGTCAAGGATCTGATGCAGCAGGTAAGCGGCGCCGCGTTCGCAGACGAACGAGGTCTTTCTGATCTCTTCCTTGACGACTTTAATGCTGCGAAATCTTTCGATATGAAACGTCACAACAAAGTTGTCGCTGAGGTAACAGTCCAACTCTTTCGTCACAAAATTTGCCGAACTCGTTTCGGACGGCCTGATGCCGTGAACGATCAGATAAAGATAGTCGGTGAAAGCCTCGATCTTTGGCTGATTTCGGGTTTCGACCGAATCCTCGACCGTAAGATAATGAAAGTGGAAAACATCTAGGAGGATGTGCTGGGCGAACTGTATCTGTTCAGGTGTTTCACCCTGCAGGTCGACCCAGACGAGGTTCGAGCGGTCGGCGATCAACGCCGGGATCTCCTCTTCCGAAAAACCTTCTTCGACCTGGCTGGCACCTTTACGGAAAACGAATATTTCCATCGAGAATGTTTCAAATGCAGTGAACTTGGCGGCAAACGAGCGGCCGTTTAGCAAACTATACTACATATGCTAATCTTTGACCGCAAACTATGACAGAGCATAATGTGACGTTAAACGTCGATCACGTGAGCAAGCGGTTCGGAAGCTTTGCGGCTGTCGAAGATCTGAGCTTCACGGTACGCGCCGGACGGGTTTTCGGCTTCCTGGGGCCAAATGGTGCCGGTAAAACGACGACTATCAGAATGATCGTCGGGATCACCGTGCCGGATGAAGGTGCGATCACCCTTTTTGGCCAACGGATGTCGCCTGTGATGCAGAACCGGATCGGATATCTGCCTGAAGAGCGTGGGCTCTACAAAAAAATGAAGGTCGTAGACCAGCTCAGATATTTTGCCGCGCTCAAGGGCGTCAACTCAGCTGATGCCGTTAAGAAGATCGATTTCTGGATGGACCGAATGGGACTTTCTGAATGGACGCGTAAGCGGACGACGGATCTTTCGAAAGGAATGCAGCAAAAGATACAATTCATTTCGACCGTTCTTCATGATCCCGACCTGTTGATCCTTGACGAACCCTTTTCGGGGCTCGATCCGATCAACGTCGAATTTATGATGGACGTTATCTCTGAATTCAAAACACAAGAGAAAACGATTATCTTTTCGACTCACATGATGGAAACGGCCGAACGCCTGTGCAGCGATATCCTGTTGATAAACAAATCTCGCAAGGTGATGGCCGGGAGCCTTCGCGAGGTGAAGGCGAGCTATGGCGACGATCTGATCGCCCTTCGCGCGACGGGCGGCGAAAGCGTTTTGGCCGATAAGAACCTCGTGGCCCGTGTCGTCGAACACGCGGACGAGCTCGAGGTACATCTCGCGGACGGAGCAAATGCACAGCAGCTGCTCCGATCGCTGATCGACGGCGGCGCCGATGTTTCGAAGTTCGAAAAGGTCGAGCCGAGCCTGAACGATATTTTTATCGAACAGGTCACGCGGCACAGCGGTGCCGAACCGACTGGCCCCGAGCCGAATTGATATGCAAAAATTTTTTGCTGTCGTAAAACATGAATACCGAAAGGTGGTGCTTAAGTGGTCGTTCCTGATCGGCACGCTGCTGCTGCCGTTTCTCGCGGCATGCTTTGCCGTCGTGCCTGCGATCATTTTTTCGTTAAAAAGTGAACCTTCGCGCATTGTTGTTGTCGACCCGTCAAGTAAGATCCTGCCGCGTCTAAAGGAAAATCTATCGGCCGATAAAATAATGGAAAAGGCGCGGCGTGCGGCTCAAGACTCGATGACAGACCTCAA
>JBDTMQ010000015.1:0-3077 GCA_039934155.1 Acidobacteriota bacterium
GCCGACGGGTCGATGATATTTGCGGCCAGAGGCATCTCGTCGAGTCAATGGTGGCGAAAGGGGCACAGCCATATCGATGAGACCGAGCTATGGCAAAAAACGGACGAGAACTATCGGGAACTTATTCCGCGAGGGGCAAAACAAATGTGGCCGATGCCTAACGCCGACGGATCTAAATTATTTTATGTCTCAGACCGCAGCGGTCAGCAGAATATCTGGGTGCGCGAGCGGTCGGGCCAACCGCGGCAGCTGACGAATTTTGCCGACGGGCGCGTGTTGTGGCTCAATCTTTCGTACGACGCGGCCGAGCTTGTCTTTGAACACAACTTTCGTATCTGGAAAATGAAAGCCGACGGCGGCCGCCCGGAGGAGCTCCCTGTCGCATTGCGCGGAGCGGCGGCAGGACCATTGACCGAACGGGTAAATCTGTCGACACAGCTTCGCGAATTCGCACTATCGCCGGATGGGAAGAAGGTGGCGGTTGTCGCCCGCGGCGAGGTTTTTGCCGCGTCGGCAAAGGACGGCGGAGAGGCTCTTCGCGTTACAAACACAACGGCGGCCGAGTCATACGTATCGTGGGCAGCCGACAGCAGGAAGCTGATATATGCATCGGAACGCAACGGTTCAATGGAGCTGTTCCAATATGATTTCACGACCGAGACCGAGTCCCAGATCACAAAGGGCTCGAATTTGGATTCGTCACCCATCTTTTCGCCGGATGGCAAATCGGTCGCTTTCTTCCGAAATTCACGTCAACTGATCGTCTATGACACGACGTCGAAGCAAGAGAGAAAACTCGCGGACCTATACACCGATCCCGCGCCGCTGCTAGGCGGACGCACGCTGGCATGGTCGCCTGACAGCAAGTGGATCGCATATCTGACCTATGCTCCTGATTCGCGGTCGTATACGAATGTGAGCGTCGTACCGGCCGCCGGCGGTGCGGCAAAACCAGTCAGTTTTTTGGCAAATTCAAATAGCGGAACTGTGGTTTGGAGCCCCGACGGTTCATACATTCTCTTTGATTCAAGTCAGAGGACGGAAAATACAGTTCTCGCACGCGTCGATCTGAAATTAAGGACGCCAAAGTTTCGCGAAGACCAGTTTCGCGATCTGTTCAAGCAGGAAAATCCGCAGGACCGCCGCCCGACGCCTGCCGCTTCGCCATCGCCATCGCCCACCCCTGCTCCGGCCGCATCACCGTCGCCCGAACAAAAGACAGACGACAAGCCGACCGAGATCGTTTTTGACGACATTCGCCGACGGTTGAGCTTTATCGATACCCATGTCGACGGGGGAAATCCGGTCATCAGCCCTGACGGCAAGACGTTAGTCGTGCTTGCATCGCAAGAGGGACAATTCAATCTATACAGCATCGCGATCGACGATCTGGCCACTGATACTTCGGCGCGTCAGCTGACCTCGACCTCCGGTTTTAAATCGGACCCGCAATTCTCGCAGGACGGAAAAGATGTTTTTTACCTGGAGAATGGACGCCTGAACAGTGTCAGCCTCGAGCGCCGGGATTCGCGGCCGATAAACCTGTCGATCGATCTCAACGTCGATTTTGCCGACGAAAGGGTCGAGGTTTTCCGGCAGGGCTGGCGCTACATCCGGGATAATTTTTACGATGACAAATACCACGGCGTCGATTGGAACGCGGTTCGTGGAACATACGAACCGATGATCGCGGCGGCAAGGAACATGGACGAGGTTAGGCGGCTGATGAGCCTGATGGTCGGCGAGCTGAATGCCTCGCATTCGGGTGTTGCCGGCGCCTCTGGATTCACCGCCCTACAGGTCGGCAAACTTGGGCTGCGTTTTGACCGCAATGCATATGAGACCAATGGAAAATTAAAGATCAGCGAGGTCATTACACTTGGTCCGGCCGCGGTAACAAGGTCGATCAACGTCGGCGATCATCTTTTTAGTGTGGACGGAACGCCCGTAGGTGCCGGAAGAAATCTGGACGAGCTGTTGGAAAATAAGGTCGGCAAACGTATCGTACTGGGCATCGGCTCGGCAGCGGACGGCTCGAATAAACGCGACGTTGTTGTAAAGCCGATCTCGACCGGTGCCGAAAAAAATCTGCTTTACCGGCAGTGGGTCGAGGCGAATCGAGCCTATGTCGCAAAGATCAGCGGCGGCCGCATCGGCTATGTTCATCTGCCTGACATGTCGTCGAATACGCTGTCGCAGCTATATGTAGATCTGGACGCCGAGAATCAGGCAAAGGATGGCGTGGTTGTTGACATTCGCAATAACAACGGCGGGTTTATCAATCCGTATGTGATCGACATACTTTCGCGGCGCGGTTATATGACGATGCGCGAAAGGGGCCTGTGGGAAGTTCCGTCGAGGTCGGCGCTCGGCCAGCGGGCACTCGAACGGCCCACTGTGCTGGTCACAAATCAACACTCACTCTCGGATGCCGAAGATCTGACCGAAGGATATCGTGCATTAAGATTGGGTAAGGTCGTGGGTGAGCCGACGGCCGGCTGGATCATTTATACGTGGAATTCAGGGCTGTTTGACGGCACGACCATACGGCTGCCGCGGCAGCTGATACTCGGGGCGGACGGTAAGAACATGGAACTCAGTCCGCGGCCGGTCGATGTTGCCGTGACGCGGCCGATCGGCGAGACGATGACGGGTCGCGATTCACAGCTCGAACAGGCCGTTCGACTGTTGACGGGTTCGATAGCCAAACGCGATTAGAAATTGACGGCGAAAAGCCGAAGGGTCTCGTCGCCGACAATTATTTCGCGTTCGAAGGAAAGTCCGATCTTTTCCAACAGACGAGCCGAGCTCGCGTTGTCGGTCGTCGTGATCGCCAAAATGCGTTCGAGGCTGAGAATTTCACGACCGAATTCTAGAGTGGCTGACGCCGCCTCGAAAGCATAACCCAAATGCTCGAACTGTGGGAGCAAGGCAAAGCCAATATCGGGTTCGGGTAGGGTGTCTCGTTTGACCAGGCCGCAAATGCCGACCGAAACTGCATCTGCTTTTCTTGACATCAGATAAAGGCCAAATCCGTTGACCTTGTAACTTTCGGTAAATCGCGTCGCGATATAATC
>JBDTMQ010000016.1:0-7755 GCA_039934155.1 Acidobacteriota bacterium
CGTCGAGCTCAGCAACAATGTTCGCGTGTGTTAGAGGAACGCCCTTCGGTGTTCCGGTCGTGCCGCTCGTATATATCAGAAGCGCGACGTCATTGCCGGCAGCCTGGCCGATGCTGTCTGATCCGTCAGCCGCTGAAGGGTGCTGGCTCCAATTATTGAGATGTTCATGGCTCTGGTCTCCGCCTTCGGCACCCCAGGTGACGACCGTGATCCTTCGTTCGAGCCGGTCCTGGATCTGCTGAAATTTCGTGGATACTTCGGGTCCGATAAAGGCCAGCCGAGCCTCTGAATTCTCTATAAAATTTGTCAGCGTCTCGATACCGCCGTGCGGATCGAGGGGGACACAGACGGCACCGCGGTAAATTATGGCGAGGTAAGCGATCGCCCACGACGGGTGATTCTCGCCGATCAGCGCGACCCGTTCACCGATCCCGATCCCGCATTCCGCGATCTTGCCGGCGGCGGACCGGATCGCCTTCATCATCTCGCCGAAGGTATAAACTTCAGATGCGTCCCCGACAATGCGCATGGCGATCTTGTCTGATCGATTGCTGCAGTTGGTCTCAAGGCGTCGAAGAAATGAGTCGGTCATTTTATTTGCTGATCGGTATGGAATTTCTGAAACAACTATACTATTCACCGGTTTTTCCCGCGGGCAATAAACGGAATCGGACGAGCCCGACGGTGACCTCGCGGCCAACTGCCAGCGGAAAAGCGGCCGTCTCGGTTTTTGGCCGTGTGATCATGATGTTCTTATTAGGCGACTGCTCTAATCTGACCTGAACCCTTTCGAAAGCGCCCGCAAAACTGATCTCAACTACCTGAGCCACCGCCAGTCGCTGATAATTTTGTGTCAAATTTTCAGGTTTGCGGAGAAAGACGTCTTCGGGACGTACGACAAGTGTCGCTGCCTGGCCATCTGAAAGACTTTCGACGTCGTCGATCTCTAAAAGCGAGTCGCCGAAAGCGAATTGTCCGTCGCGGATCGATCCCGAAAGCAGATTTGCCGACCCGAGGAAATTGGCCACGTGTTCGGTAAGCGGCTTGTTGTAAATTTCGTATGGCGTTCCGATCTGTTCGAGCCGGCCGGCGTTGAGAACGGCGATCCGGTCGCCGAGCTCGAGAGCCTCTTCCTGATCGTGCGTGATAAAGACCGAGGGCACGCGGATGGTCTTTAACAAATTGCGGATCTCGTGTCTTAGGACCGATCGGATCTGTGCATCGAGAGCGCCGAAAGGCTCATCGAAAAGAAGAACCTCGGGCGAATAGGCGAGTGCCCGCGCGATCGCTACTCGCTGCTGCTGACCACCGGAAAGCTGTGACGGCATTTTACGGCGGTGATCTTCGAGATGCACCAACTGCAGCAGCTCGTCGACCTTTTCTCGTATCTCTTTACGGCCTTTTCCTCTGATCCGAAGCCCAAAGCCTATATTGTCCTCGACGTTCATTTTCGGGAAGAGAGCATAAGCCTGAAAGATAACCCCGGTGCCGCGGAGCCTGGCCGGAATCTGGGTAACCTCGCGTCCGTGAAGTATCACGCTGCCGTTGTCAGGTGCTTCGAGGCCCGCCACGATTCGTAGTATGGTCGTCTTTCCACTGCCGGACGATCCCAACAACACGACGATCTCGCTTTCTGCGACCTCAAAATTGATATCGTCGAGCACCGTGGTCTGGCCGAAACGCTTACTGACGTTTTGAACGATAACGGCTGGTTCGGATGTCGGTGTCGATGATGCCATTATTCCTTAATCCGCTTCGAGCCAGTCGCGAGCAAAGAAAAGTATGCTGAAGATCATGAACGAAAGAAGTGCGAGAACGATAGCTATCGCATTGGCGGCCTCGACCTGACCCTCGTTAAATTTGGCGAAAATGTACAGCGGAGCGGTCTGGGTCCTCGACGCCAGATTGCCCGAGACAAGAATGGTCGAACCGAACTCACCGACCGATCTGGCAAAGGTCAAAAGCGCGCCGCCGACGATCGCTCCGCGAAGAGACGGCAGCGTTACATGCCAAAAGGTCTGCCAGCGAGTGGCTCCGATCGTTGCCGCGGCTTCTTCGAGAGATGAGCTCATGGTGTCAAATACAGGTTTGATGACGCCGAAAGCGAGAGGGAACGTGACGAATATGTTCGCCAGAATTATCGCGGCCGCCGTGAACATTATCTGTATGCCCTGAGGCTCGAGCAGACGCCCCAATGTGCCGTAAGGCCCCCAAAGCAAAAGCAGCGCAAAGCCGGCAACGGCGGTCGGGATCGCCGTCGGCAGCGAGATCGTGACGATCAGGGCGTTTCGGCCCCAAAAGTTATATTTCGACAGGACGTACGCAGCAAAGAGGCCAAAGAAAACATTAAAAACCGTTGCCCAAAAGCTCGTGACGATCGAGAGCTTGAGCGCAAATATCGCTTCGGGCGCCATCAAAGCCGCCCAAAACTTATCAAGTCCGCTGCTTGTGCCAAAGATAAAGATCGACGCCAGCGGCAGCAGAACGAGAGGCAGCATGACGGCGATGATCACCGTTATGCTAAGCGGCTTTACGAGATCGAAACCCCGCGTGTGTCGAACTCCGGATAGATTTGCGCTCATCGGCTTTTAGCTGCCGGATTTCCGGCTATCGGTTTCGGACCTGGTTCAGGAAAATGCCTTCGATTATATCGGGATACGCTTTTTGCCAACCGCCGAACTTCTCGATCGTGAACGGCTGCTCGATATTGGCGAATTCCTTATTTTCCTCATTAAATGCTTCATTCGTAACTGAGCGAAAATGATATTTAACAAAGGTTTTTTGGGCTTCGTCGGATGATAAAAAATTTAGGAACGCCTGCACTACAGGCCTTTTGGCCACGTCGATGTTCCGGTCGATAGCCACCGCCGGATGTTCGCTAAAGATGGTCGCTTTGGGGATGACCATCTCAATACCTGATCCTGCCTGCTTCATCAGCAGGCCCTCGAGTTCATAGGTGACAAGCGCATCGCCTTGTCCCAATTCGAATTGAGTACGTGCCTCACGCGCCGAACCTGGCGAGGAAATTACATTTTTCCATAGCGCCTGAAGTAATTGCAAAGCACGCGCTTGGTCAGGTGCGCCGGTTTCAGCCTCGGACCGCAACAAAGCAGATCCGTAGATCGCCAGGATCGACCATTGAGCGCCGCCCGAACTCACAGGATCGGGGTGAATGACGCGAAGTCCGGGTGACGCAAGATCGGCGAAATCCCGAATGCCTTTGGGATTGCCCGCGCGCACCAGGATCACTAAGGGAGTTTTGTTGATAATGCCGTGATTTGGACGCAGGCCCCAGTCTGACGCCGTCGCCGCTCCTTGCTTGAGACGTTCCGCGTCGCGCTCTATAGCCAGGATCGCCACATCGGCAGGCGCTCCCTGCAAGATCTGATTAGTGATGGTTTCGGAACCGGCGAACGAAGAAACAAAGTTCACGCCCACGCCCTGTTCACGCTTCCATTTTGCCGAGAAGGCCGGATAAATGTCCTTTTCCAATGCCTCTTTCATGATCGAAAAGCCATAGACGGTGATCGTCGCGCCGTTATGGTCGGCGTCAGGAGTCGACGGTAAACACCCCACAAGCGAGCAACATAAAGCGATAGCCGCGAGACCGATCCCAAGTCGATGCTTACGGTTTGGAAAGGGTCTCATCATAATTTCACCCTCCATGCAGTACCGATGACATGAAGATCCCCGGGCCGGGCCGCGCCGTCATTTTGACGCATATAAAAAAGGTCGAGCGACAGATTTTTGTTTATCGTTTTTGAGACGCCGAGTGTCATACGGTTGCGAGTGAATTTGTTTGCGATAAAATCGTAGAACGGCTCTTCGGTAAAATAAATCTTCGATCCCGGCAACAGACTCTTCAGCAGATCCTTTTCGATTGTTATCGCCGGCCTATATCGCAACCCGCTGCGCGGCCGGCGGATCCGGTATTCGACAGTGCTCCGGTGCGAGAGTCCAAAGCCTTTGACAGGGAAGCGATATGTTCCGCGAAGCGTGAACCAGTGCTCGGTGCGAAACTGGCCGTTCGAGTTGCGCGTGCGTACATACCAATAGAAGGGCTGGATGCTGATCGCCTTATTCGGCTTCCAGACAAAACCGATCTGATACCGCCCGTCAGAGAATCTCGAAACGTCGCGCCCGAAACGAATCGTGACCGTTGTGGTAAAGTCGAATTGTGTAGATAGCGGGACCGTAAGCTGCAGGTCATTCCACGATTGAACGTCGTCCTGAGGATCGAGGTCTTGGGCCCCCACTGAAAATGCCAGTAAGCCCAACAGCAAAATTAGAAAGCTGCAGCTTCGTAACATTCAGACCTCCTATACCATTTAGACAAAGAGAGGCTGTGAAGCACACTGGACATCACAACCTCCCCGGAAATCAACCGTGTCCTTCTTCGTTGTTGCCTACGAGGTTAGCTGTCGGGCTGGAAGCGAAGAAGTCTTCTTCTGATCTACAGATACGCCCCGTTTTGCGTTACCGCAAAGATTTGGATCCCCCGTGCGGTCCGGTTCGCGGCCCGCTTTGGCAATTAAATTTGTGTAAGTGTACGGGATTACACCGACAAAAGGCAAGTTGTATATATCAGTCGGATTTCGGCGGAACACGCAGCCGAAGAGCATCGGGAACGACCTCGTAGGAAGCGGGCAGGCGGCCCGGCAGCTCGCCGTCGACCTCGATGCGAATTACGTCGTCGGGCCGGAAAGTGTCGGCCTCAATAGTTCTTACCAGCGTGTCGCCGACCTCGATCAGATCGAGATGCGTTCCCCGGTACAGCGTGTGCGCATTGAGGATAATGCGAGCGGTGCGGATGTCGCCGATGTTCACCGCATCCAAGAGTCCGTCGGCAAGATTTGCTTTTGGAGCGATCATCATTCCGCCGCCGAAATAGCGAGCGTTCGCAACACAAAAATTGACGGTGCGAACGGTCTTTTCTTCACCGTCGTCGATGCGAATTCGCACCATTACCGGCTCGAGGCTAAGGACTTCCTGAAGGGTCGACAGCGCAAAACTCGCGCGGCCGCGAATCGCATTATGCGGCAGCCACCCGAGAGAGTTACCTGTTTTTACGCGACCGATGATCGAAGCGGCCAGCCCAAAAGACGAGACGTTAAGAAAATAGCGGCTTGCCGGGACACCGGCGTGGTCGATGAAGGAGACCCTGCCGACATCGATGGTTTTGGTCCGGCCGGTACTAAGCGCGCGTGCGGCGTCACGTGTTGCCGAAGGCATGCCGACCGACCGTCGGAAGTCGCCGCCCGTACCGGAAGGGAAGATGCCGAGTTCGACGTCGATGCCGGACGAAAGTATCCCGTTCGCGACCTCATTAATGGTGCCGTCGCCGCCGCAAGCAATAATGAACTTGCGGCCTTTGGCTGCAGCTCTTGACGCGATCTCAATGCCGTCGCCCGGGCCTTTCGTAAATGCGACATTGAATGGCCCAAAATGCGTACGAAGGTCGCTTGCGATCGCATACCAGCGAGAGCGCGTCGATCCGGCCGCTGACTTTGGGTTGACGATGACAAGCGGCAGCATAATCAATCGAAGAACATCTGACGATTTCGTTTCACGAATTCGGCAATGTCCTTTGCTTTGCGAAACTCGGTCAATTTGTAATTGGCGTTGAGATCTGTTTCAAAACCTTTGCCGTTATTGCGATAGACCGCGTTCTCGTTGTAAGGCGCCGTTTTTGCACTGCATTTCGATACAACGATGACATCTCTCAGCGCGTCGTCATTCAGATCCTGAAAAGCGACGGCCTCGACCCAGCAGCCAAAGGTTACGCCGTTAAATTTGTCGGGAAAATCGAATACGCGCTTGCCGCTAGTGTAAATTGCGAATTCCGACTCAAGCGGCGGATCGTCGTATTCGGCGTTGTGCGAAGTTACGAAGCACGAATGCTTGAACGGGGCAAAGTCGATCGCAAACGTCTGCTCTTTGATCAGAATATTGTCGCCGGTGTCCGTCTTGCGGCATTCTTCTGCGCCCGAACTCTTATCCAACGCGGCCTGTCCCATACCGCTAGACGGCGAACTTTCGGGGACGGTTGCAATGCGGTTTACGGATTTGTTGGCCGCTGGCCGTTCGGACGCCGGCGGATCCGGCGGCGCTTGGGTGCCGCAAGCCGCCAGAGTGACGGCGATAAACAATATAAGTAAAATTCTGAACATTTTCGCTGCAATTATGTTCGTTCAATGGCGACCCTGTCAAAGCCGCTGCTGAACCAAAAACGGCTCTCGAATGAGCCGTTTTGGAATCAAAGTACGGGTTTTTTTGCGGACTAGCTTTCCAGGCCGCTTTTGATCCGCCGCCGAACCGTCACGCCGGCGGGTGTGAGAAAGGGATCGAATCCGTCGAGCACGAAATATGAATAATTTCCGATCGACAGCGGTGCGGATCCGGTTGGGTCAATGTGCTCATGCCTAAGCAAAGCGTTTTCGCGCGAAGCCTTTGCCATAAATCCCTCGATCTCATCCATTTTTCGCGGCAGCTTCTTCGTCATCCATTCAACGCCGGTCGGAGTGACGAGCATGTCGTCTTCGATGCGAACGCCGATGTTCTTATACTTATCGAAAGCGGGCCGCACCTTGGCAATGAAGGCCTTGTTTTCGGGCGTATCCGGAAGATATTCCAAAGCGTCTTCGCGAATATAGATACCGGGCTCGTTGGTGAATACCATGCCGGGTGCGAGCGGCGTTCCATAGCTGCCGACGTCATGCACGTTCATTCCCAGCCAATGGCTCAGCCCGTGCATATACCAGATCTTGAATTGCTGAGAGTTCTTGTCGGTTATAAGTCCTAGCCGGAAAAGGCCGTCCTTCATCACCTGATCCGCCGCGGCACTTACGATCTGGATGGTCGCACCGGGCTTGGTCGCCTTTGCCGCGGCCTCTTGGGTATCGTAAACGATCTGATAGATCTCGGCCTGCTCTCGCGAGAATTTGCCGTTGACAGGAAAAGTTCGCGTCACATCTGCAGTGTAATGATCGTATTCGGCGCCGACGTCCATCAAAAGGACGTCGCCGGCCTTAACGGCACCCTGCGCCTCTTCGTAGTGAAGTGTTGTTGCGTTGGGCCCACAACCTACGATCGATGGATAACCCCAAAAATCGGCATTTCGCCGGCGGAATGTATATTCGACCTCGGCCTGAACCTCATACTCCATTTTTGCCTGACCGACCATCGACATCGCTCGCATCTGAGCTTCGGTGGTGATGTCTATCGCATGCTGCAGTTTCGCGAGCTCATAGGGCGATTTGATCAGCCGAAGGGCAGCAAAGATCGGTCGGGCATTCTCAACCTTGTACGCACCCTTGATCTGGCCGCTGAACTCAAATTCGGCCCTGAATTCTTTTTGAC
Source organism: Acidobacteriota bacterium (assembly GCA_039934155.1). Classification (GTDB taxonomy): domain Bacteria; phylum Acidobacteriota; class Blastocatellia; order Pyrinomonadales; family Pyrinomonadaceae; genus OLB17. The sequence goes on from JBDTMQ010000016.1 coordinate 7,360, forward strand.
CGCCCCGGTCGCCTTCGGTGAAGGGCAGCAGCATATAGATGGTTTCAGGCGCCGACGCGAACTGAAAACCGCCTTCCTTGGCGGAAAAAGATCCTTTTGCTTTGATCGCGTTGAGAAGATCGGCGCGTTCGGCCGAGTTCACGATGGTTTTTATGCCTGATAAACTGGCGGCCTGTTCATTGGAATACATCTTTCCGTTCCAGGTCTCGCGAGCCGGATTTCGTTTCGGCAGAAAGATCGCCTCTCGAATATCGGCGCCGTTCTTTGTCATTACGAGAGCTGCACCGTTTTGGGCCAGATTGGTGAGGTAATAGAGATTGTTCTCTTGCCTGTAAACGTAATCGACGTCGTTGGAATACAACTTCGAATCGGTGCTGAAAAGCACGAGCATGCTGT
>JBDTMQ010000017.1:0-2061 GCA_039934155.1 Acidobacteriota bacterium
TGATCTCGCCTTTCCCGACTTCGAAGCTCAGGTCCTGGATCGCCGTGTGACCGGCGTAGCGCTTCGTCAGGTTCTCGACCTTAATCATGAGTTTCTTGAGACAATCGAACCGCCAACGCGTTGAGATTTTTCAAGCAGCACAAAATTGCAAACATTCTCTCGCCGACTCTCTCCCATCCGATCAGTTGCAATTATCGCAAGAAGATTCTCCTGACCCGCGGGCTTTCGCCAGACGATGGCCGAGGCCATTTCAATTCAATCGCAACAAAGCTCCACGAGATTAGTGCACACCAAGTTCGAAACCTGCTCTCTTCGCGGCACTGCATGAGAAATGTTTCTGCCATCCTGGCGATCTCGTTCTGGTGCGCAGCCAGCAGCCAGGCGCAAACTTGGACGGGCGGCGGAATCGACGACAACTGGTCCACTCAGGCGAACTGGAGCGGTGGCGTGCCCCTCTCGCAGTCCACAACAAGGTTACTCTTTCCCCTCAACGCGAGCCGCCGCGCCCCAGTGGTTGATTTCTATGCCCCTTGGATCCTGAACCGCATGGAGTTATACGGCGCGTATTCGTTCATGGGAAAATCCTCTTTCGTTCCAAGGCGCCGCGCCCGTCATCAACGGCGGTTCGTTACCAACGACCGGCGGCCCCATCTCCTTCGCGAATGACATCGTGATTTCGGGCGAAGGCCTGACCATCGAGGGCAACGGCCAGACGCCGATCATTTTCTCAGGCCAGCTCAGTGGGGCCGGTGGCATCACAACTCGCGTTCCAATTACGTTGAGCGGAGACAATACGCTGACCGGTCCCATCATTGGTACGACTTCCGTCAGTGGCGCGCCCTACGCCATTATCAGAGTGACGAACCCTGCCGCGCTTGGTCCCGCTGGGTCCGCCCCGGTCGAAATTCGCGGCGATCGCCTCGAGCTCTATGGCGGAATCACGGTCACGGGCAAGGCAATCTCGCTCGGCACATTTTTTGGTTACAACCAAGGCCTTGTCAGCTCGGGCGGCGCGAACGCTTGGACGGGACGAATCGACATTTTTAGCAATTCCTACCTTAAAACAGCGTCTAGCACCGATTCGTTGACGATCACCGGCCCGATTGATGGACACAACCAACCGTATTTGGATGTTTACGGCGCTGGCGACATCTTGATCTCCGGATCGATCAGCAATCTCACGCAGGCACTCGACAAACATGACACAGGCACTCTGACTCTCGCAGGCAACAATACTTACAGTGCGTCGACTTACATCACAAAAGGCACCGTCGTTTTGCGGGGTGGAAACGCCATCGGCGACAATTCTGCGGTGTTGCTCGAAGTCTACAGCCCGGATACGGCCACGCTACGCCTTGAGGCCGACGAGACTATCGGCCACATGCGCGGGCAACGCTCAACCATCGATCTGGGGGAACATACTCTGCGTATCAATCAGCTTTATGACGGTCAGACGTACTCGGGCACGTTTGTCGGCTCGGGCAAAATTGTGAAGGCTGGCCCGGCCGCCATACAATTTTACACACCGAATAGTCACACCGGCGGGACCGTCATTGAAGCGGGTACGCTGCAGATTCGCGAAGATGCTTGCCTCGGCGCAGCCTCGGCACCCACCGTTTTGATTGAAGGGACGCTGCAGTGGACGGGTCCAGCTTCTGGTGCGCTCGACTCGAAGCGCACGATAAAGTTGAGCAGCAGTGGGATGACCTCGAACAACTTTGACGCAAACGGGAAGACATTCTCGGTTCCCGGGCCGATTACTGGTCCCGGAGCTTTGACAAAGGTCGGCCAAGGCACGCTTGTTCTTTCGAATTCGCAGAACAACTACGCGGGCGGCACGCGCATTGTTTCGGGCGCGATTCAGTTCGACCAATCGGAAGCGATCGCCGGCTCGGGCCCAAACATTTTCATTGCCGTGAATGGACAGGCTGCGGCCGGATATCCGATTGATCAGTTCTTTCTGCAGCGGATTGATCCCACCTCCAGCGGTGTGGTCGCACTCTCCACAGCATCTTCCAACGATCTCGATTTTGGTTCCGCTCAGCTTGTAAACGTGTATCT
>JBDTMQ010000018.1:0-15131 GCA_039934155.1 Acidobacteriota bacterium
CACGTTATCGGTAAGATCTTTCCAGACGCCGGCTACATCCTTTACAACCGCCTGGCCGCCCAGTTTACCCTCGGTTCCCACCTCGCGCGCAACACGCGTAACTTCCGAGGCAAATGAGTTGAGCTGATCGACCATCGTGTTGATCGTGTCCTTCAGCTCTAATATTTCGCCCTTTACGTCGACGGTGATCTTTTTTGAAAGGTCGCCATTGGCAACGGCCGTGGTGACGGCGGCGATATTTCTGACCTGTCCGGTCAAATTGGACGCCATGAAATTCACGTTGTCAGTGAGATCCTTCCACGTGCCGGAAACGCCCTGAACGACAGCCTGGCCGCCAAGCTCACCTTCGGTTCCCACCTCGCGGGCGACGCGGGTCACCTCAGACGCAAACGACGAAAGTTGGTCGACCATTGTGTTGATGGTGTTCTTAAGTTCGAGTATCTCGCCCTTAACATCGACCGTGATCTTTTTAGACAGATCGCCGTTTGCCACGGCGGTCGTAACCTCTGCGATATTTCGCACTTGAGAGGTGAGGTTGGATGCCATGAAATTAACGTTGTCTGTCAGGTCCTTCCATGTGCCGGAGACGCCGCCTACAAAGCCTGGCCGCCGAGCTTACCCTCAGTTCCAACTTCACGTGCCACACGTGTAACTTCGGCGGCGAATGACGACAGCTGATCGACCATCGTATTGACGGTGTCTTTTAGCTCGAGTATCTCGCCCTGGACGTCGACGGTAATCTTTTTTGAAAGATCGCCGTTCGCCACGGCCGTCGTAACAGCCGCGATGTTGCGTACTTGCGAGGTGAGGTTCGACGCCATGAAGTTAACATTGTCGGTGAGGTCTTTCCACGTTCCCGAGACGCCTTTTACCTGCGCCTGACCGCCCAATTTTCCTTCCGTTCCTACTTCGCGTGCGACGCGCGTCACTTCCGAAGCAAATGACGAAAGCTGGTCGACCATCGTGTTGATCGTATCTTTCAATTCGAGGATCTCGCCGCGGACGTTAACTGTGATTTTTTTGGAGAGGTCGCCGTTGGCAACGGCCGTGGTCACCTCGGCAATGTTTCTGACCTGTCCGGTCAGGTTAGAGGCCATCAAATTAACGTTATCTGTCAAACCTTTCCAGGTTCCCGAAACGCCTTTTACTTCGGCCTGGCCGCCCAGTTTTCCCTCGGTTCCCACCTCGCGCGCAACACGGGTCACCTCGGAAGCGAATGAACGCAACTGCTCAACCATCGTATTGATGGTCACTTTTAGTTCCAGAATTTCGCCTTTTACATCGACCGTGATCTTTTTTGAGAGATCGCCATTGGCTACCGCGGTCGTAACCTCAGCGATGTTCCGTACCTGGGATGTCAGGTTCGACGCCATAAAGTTGACGTTATCGGTAAGATCCTTCCACGTACCCGACACACCCTTGACGTCCGCCTGGCCGCCGAGCTTGCCCTCGGTTCCGACCTCGCGCGCCACACGCGTTACTTCGGCAGCAAAGGCGCCGAGCTGATTCACCATCGTGTTAACGGTCTTTCCGGTACGCAGGAACTCGCCTTTGAGCGGCCGGCCGTCGATCTCTAAATTGAATTTTTGGGATACATCACCTTCGGCAACCGCACCGATAACGCGTGCGACTTCCGTTGTTGGCTGAGCCAGGTCGGAAATGAGCGTATTTACGGAACTAATGCACGATTCCCATCCGCCCTCGGCATTTAAAAGGTTGGCTCGCTCTGTGATCCTGCCTTCTTTGCCGACAACCTCACAGATACGGCGAAGCTCAGAAGCAAGCTGCTCATTCTTTTCGATAATGTCATTCAACGCCGTGCAGATCTTGCCGGCCATACCGCCGCCGGGTGTCTCAAGGCGGCTGGTAAAATCGCCTTTCTTTACAGCGGTCAAAATGTCGAGTAGTGCCTTGTCGTCGATGAACCCTACGTCGCCTGTGGCGACCGTCGGTCGCGACCGGCCGTTTCGGCGTGACTTGGTCGAGGAGTATTTCTTTTCACGAACAGGCTTTCCTGCGGCTGTTGAACCCATGTTTGATTCTCCTTGATCGGTTACTAGCTTGTCGGACCCGTCTTGTGCAAGGTTCGGGTCCGCGAAACAATTGGTAAACGTCATTATAAGTCTCAGACACGCGATAATCTAGAACGATCCTCATAACCTCGCTCCGGCGGCCGTAAAGCCGCGTTCGCAAAAAGAAAAAGTGCACCACCGGTTGGTGATGCACCTTTCTCGACACGCGTTAAAAAATGCGAGCCGGTTACTTCTGGTAATTTGGAAAACCGCCTTTCGCCGGTTTTGTCGCCGGACTCTTCTTAACCTCGGCCAAAGTGACCTCGACGGCCTTTTCAAGCTGCGAATCGCGCCCGGCACGCCACATTCGCGGGTCAAGATCGACGTCGACATCAGGCGGAACGCCTTTGTTCTCTACGTCGAGTTCGCCTTTGAGATTTCTGAATGCAACGCGCGGCGCCGTTACCTGACCGCCGTCGATCAGTGTCGGGTAGCTGTAGATACCGACCAGGCCGCCCCACGTTCGGCGGCCGACAAGGGTACCCACCTTGTTCTCACGGAACAGCCACGGCAAGAGATCGCCGCCCGAGCTCGAGTATTCGTTGATGATCATCGATTTCGGCCCGTAGATGGCACTGACCGGCGTTGTAAAATCCTCGCCTTCGCGGGTCGACCAGTAATTCATTAGCGGTTTGGTCATATAGCCGATCATATAATCAGCCGCCGATCCGCCTCCGTTGAACCGTTCGTCAATGACCGCGCCTTCGCGGTCGATCTGGGCGAAATAATACCGGTTGAAATTTGTATAGCCGGCGCCGCCCGTATTCGGCAGGTAAACATAGGCCAGTTTGCCGCCGCTCAATTCATAGACCTTTCGGCGGTTTCCTTCGATCCAGGCGAGATTTCTGAGACCGTTCTCAGAGCCGACGGGCACCACCGTCACCTGTCGCGATCCGCTTCCGTCCGGGTTGGTCCCGACGCGGATAACGACCTGTTTACCGGCAGTTTCCTGGAAGAACGAGTAGATGTTGTCGGTCGAACGCACGTCGCGGCCGTTGACCGAGATCAGATACTCGCCCTCCTGCACGTTCACGCCGGGCTGTGTAAGCGGCGCGACCAGGCCCGGATTCCAATTCTCGCCGTCAAAGATCTTTGCAAAGCGATATCGGCCGTTCGCGATCGAGTAATCGGCGCCCAGCAGGCCGCCCGAGTATCGGACCGGCTGGGGCGAATCGCCGCCGCCCGCATTGTGATGACCGACGCTCATATTGCCGAGCATTTCCTGGAACAAATAATTAAGATCGGCCCGCGACGCGACCGAATCGAGGTACGGAGCATACCGTTTTTCGGCGGCGGCTAGGTCCAGCCCGTGGAATGACGGATCGTAAAAGAAATCCCGCTGGACACGCCAGGCCTCGTGATACATTTGCTTCCATTCGGCCCGGGGATCGACGTAAACTTCCATTTCACCGACATTCAGCACGCCTTCGCCGGGTTTCATCGGTGCCGTGGTCGAGGCGATCGTAAAACGGCCGCCGGCCTGTCCAAAGATCATTTTTTCGCCATTTGCCGAAACGTCAAAACCGGTTACACCGTCGAGCACCTTGTCTGCCTTGCGTTTGTCGATGTCGAACCGGTGAAGCGCAAAGCCTACCTGCGGCGCCGCCGATGTGCCCGACGAGGGAACGTTTTCCAAAAGGAAGAATGTTCCTGCCTTGGCCGGAACTATCGCCTGGTAATCGCGGGCCGGCAGCGGCAGTGCAACGATCCGCTGGCCGATCTTGTCGAAATCGATCGTAACGGTCACAGGTTCGGGTTTGGCGGGCGGTTTTGGCGCGTCGGGTTTCGGTTCGGCGATCTTTTCTTCATCGCTTTCCGGCGACAGCGGCGACGGATCGGTACGCTTCAGCACGAGAGCATAAACGCTTCGCGAGGTCTGAAACGGGAAGCTCGACATATCGAGCCAGCCATTCGTCTGGCCGTTGTCGGTGCTGGCGGTGAAATAGATATACTTGCCGCTGCGGTCAAATACCGCAAACCGCGCGTCGCTGAGCCCGTCGGTCAGCTGTGTCGCCTTAGCGCTTTCGATCGAATAAACGTGGACCGCGCAAAGACGATTGCGGAGCTGTTTTGTATAAACTATCCATTTGCTGTCGGGCGACCACGACGGATCCAGGACCTGAAACGGATTTTCGTAGACGCTGGTATCGACCTTTACCGGCGTTCCCTTTTCGAGGTCGACGTACCAGACATTCAGGCGCTTGTCGGTAAACAGGATCTTTTTGCTGTCGGGCGAAAACCTCGGCGTATAAAAGTACGACGACGGATTGCCGAGACTGATCTTCCGCACTTCGCCGATCCCGTTCTGCTCTCTAAGGTGCAGTGCATACTCGCCCGATTCATCGGAAAAGTACGCGATCCAGCGTCCGTCCGGCGACCAGGCGGGATCGCGTTCAGCAACGCCAGGCGTGTTCGTCAAATTCCGGGCATTGCCCTTCTCGGCCGGGACGCTGATGATCTCGCCGCGTGCCTCGAAAGCCGCACGCGCGCCGGCAGGTGATATCGTCAGATTCTGAATTCGCTGTGCCACTTTTTCGTAACGCGGCCGGACCTGTGACAGGTCGCCGTTCAGCGTGATCGGCACCCGGCTGCTTTTGCCGTTTGCCGCATTGAAAACGTTGATCGCACCGAATTGTTCATAAACTATCCCGTCGGGGCCGGCCGAAGCTGTCTTTAGGTCCAGACCTGTATTCGGGACAGCCTCGGCGACTTTTTTGCTGCCCGTATCAAAGGAATAAAGCGTCACATTCCGGCCATTACGGTCGGAAAGAAAATAGATCTTATCGCCCAGCCACATCGGCGTGTAATCGTTGGAATTTTGCTTCGGGATCTCTTCGACCGCCGAATCGTTGAGATTACCGATCCAGACCTTAGTCGTTCGGCCGCCGCGATATTTTTTCCATTGAACGAATGCAGGCGAGAGCGGCATATATGCGATGCGACTGCCGTCAGGCGAGAACGCCGCGGCTCCGCCGGCCATCGGGAAGGGCAGTTCGGTCGGAAGCCCTTCGCCCGAGACGGGCATCGTGTACATCTTAGGCGTCGGCATTCCGCCGCTGCGGGCCGACAGGAAGAGCACCGACCGGCCGTCGCGGGCCCAACCGATCACAACATCGTTTCCGGGATGATAGGTAATTCTTTTGGGCTCGCCGCCATTTGCAGGCATGACATATACGTCGACATTTCCGTCATATTCGCCGGTGAAAGCGATCCAATTGCCGTCAGGCGAAAAATACGGGCTCGATTCGCTTCCGGCGCCGCTCGTAAGCCGCGCCGCTGAACCGCCCGAACGCGGAACTTTCCAAAGATCGCCGCTATAGACAAATACGATGTCTGCAGCATTCATCGTCGGCTGTCTGAACAGCATCGGACGGTCGCTTTGCGCTAAAGCCGGAATGGCCGCGGCCACGATCAAAATGGACAAGAATATAGCTTTCATATTTACTCCTGCGGTATCAACGATCAAAAATATTACTGTTTGCCAATGGGCGTTCCTTTCAAATAATCGGGATAAGGCGGCCGGGCGTATTCCTTCGGCGGATTCCGTTGAAGCTCCGCCAACAGCCATTCGACGGCCTTTTCAAGCTGCGGGTCACGGCCGGCGCGCCAGGCGACGGGATCGAACTCGACCTCGACATCCGGCGCTACGCCGGCGTTCTCGACTTCCCACTGCCCATTCAATCCGTAGACGGCGCCGTTCGGCGCCCTTATCGCACCGCCGTCCATCAGGGTTGGGATTCCGGCTGCCGCGACCAGTCCGCCCCAGGTGCGTTTGCCGATAAGCGGGCCGACCTTTAACTGTTTAAAGAACCATGGCATCGCATCGCCGCCCGAACCGGCCAACTCGTTTATGAGCATCGCCTTCGGGCCATAGATCGCGCCGGCGGGCACATTCCAGTCTTTGCCGTCGCGAAATGCGATCTTTGCCAGCTGCTGCCGATTCAGATATTCGACCACGTAGTCGGCCAGCAGGCCGCCGCTGTTGAAACGCTCATCGATCACGGCACCCTGCTTGTTGGTCTGGGCGAAGAAATACCGGTTAAAACTCGCATAACCACCGCCGCCGGTATTGGGGATATAAACGTACGCAAGACGGCCGCCGCTGAGCTGGTCGACCTTTCGCCGGTTATCTTCGATCCAGGCGAGGTTGCGCAATCCGGTCTCGCTGCCGACGGGCACCACGGTTACCTCATGGGCGCCCTGGCCGTCCGCTTTCGAACCTACTGTAAGAACGATCTGTTTTCCCGCGGTACTTTGGAAGAAACTGTAAAGATTATCGGTTGAGGCGACATTTCTGCCGTTCACCGAAATAAGATATTCACCCGACTTGACGTTGACGCCTGGGGCCGTCAGCGGCGCACGCAGCTGTGGATTCCAGTTCTCGCCGTTAAAGACCCTCGCAAACCGGTAACGGCCGCCATCGATCGTATAGTCGGCCCCGAGCAGCCCGACCGACACGACGGGCGCGCGGTCCTGGTCGCCGCCGCCGATGAACATATGCCCGACGCCGATCTGATTCAGCATTTCGCGAAAAAGGTAGTTGAGATCGTCGCGATGCGCGACCGCGCCTAGATACGGTGCGTAAAGTTTTTTCGCTTTTTCGATGTCCAGGCCGTGTGTGCCGGGATCGTAGAGAAAATCACGTTCGCCTCGCCATATCTCGTTGAACATTTGACGCCACTCGGCGCGGGGATCGACAAAGACTTCCATTTCAGCGGTTTTGACGATGCCCTCGCCCGGACGTGCCGGCAGGGTCGTCGAAACGATATTCCACGAAGGGCCTTGCTGAAAGAGCATTTTCTCGCCGTTGGCTGAAACTTGGAAATTATTCACACCGGTCTTGACCTCTTCGAATTTTCGCTTTTCGAGGTCGTATTTATGCAGCGTCAAACCGAACGGGCCGGTCTGTGCGGCCTGCGGCACCTCGGTCACATAGATCGTTCCGGCTTTTCCCGCAAACAATCCGCTGTAATTGCGCGTCGGTATCTGAGGGATGGCGATCACACGCTGGTCGATATTCTCAAGATCGACGCGGACAGGCTCGGGCGGTTTCGGCGTCGCTGCCGGCGAGGGTGACGGCAAAGGCGATGGGGCCGCGGAGGCCGCATCCGGAGCCGGTGTGCCCGACGGCGTCGGGGTCGCGGTTATCGCCGGCTTGGGCTCATCCCGCTTTTCTGGCTGCACTTTTTCTTCGTCGCTTTCAGGTGCGATCGGCGATGGGATGTCATTCCGAAGAACTATCGCGTAAATGTTTCGCGACGTCTGATGCGCGATGCCGGAAAGATCGGCAAAGCTGATCGTCGGGCCGACATTTGTGCTCGCAGTAAAGAAAATATATTTGCCGCTCTTTTCAAATGCGGCGTACCGTGCATCGCCGAGCCCGTCGGTGATCTGTGCGTCCTTTTTCGTATCGAGCGAATAAAGAAAAACGGCCCGCAAACGGTTATCCAGCTGCCTTACATACGTCACCCAGCGGCTGTCGGGCGACCATGAGGGCTCGAGCACTTCGTCAAGGGCGCCGAAAGGATTGGTGTCGATCTTTGTATTTTTTCCGCTTTCGACATCGATGAACCAGAGGTTCATATGATTGTCGTTATAAGCGATCTTTTTGCTGTCGGGCGACCAAATCGGCGACGTGAAAAAGCCCGGCCCGCCAAGCGACATTTTTTTTACATCGCCGAGCCCGGTCTGATCGCGCAGATGAAGCGCGTATTCGCCCGACTCGTCACAAAAATATGCGATCCAGCGGCCGTCCGGCGACCATGCGGGATCACGCTCCATAATGTTGGGCGTGTTGGTCAGGTTTCGTGCATTGCCTTTATCGGCCGGCGCGCTCAGGATCTCGCCCCGCGCCTCAAAAACCGCGCGGACGCCGGTCGGCGATATCGCCGCGCCCGCGATCCTGCCGCCGACCTTTTCGTATCGCGGCCGAACACCCGGGAAATCGCCGGCCACACGGATATTCACTTTTTTAGGGGAGCCCGATCCGGCGTCGACCGTAAAGATCGAGCCGAATTGTTCGTAAACGATCGTGTTTGCGCCCGACGACGCGTATTTGATATCGAGCCCATTATTTGGCGCGACCTGGTCGACCTTTTTCGATCGCCGATCATAAGAGAAAAGCGATACGATCGCGCCATTGCGATCGGACAGGAAATACAGCTTGTCGCCGAGCCACATCGGACATTTATCGTTCGAATTCTCGCGGGGCACTTTTTCGATCGCCGATGTCGAGAGATCTGCGATCCAGATCGGCTGGGTTTGGCCGCCCTTATAACGCTTCCAGTCACTTTGCCATTGCGAAAGCGGTTCGTAGGCGATCGAACGCCCGTCCGGCGAGATCCAGCCCCGGTCGGCCATCGGCAGAGGAATTTCTGAGGGCAGGCCGCCGCCGGTCACTGGTATGGTAAAGAGGCGTGAAAAATTTGAACTGCTGTATCGCGTCGACCCAAAAAGTACGCTCCTGCCATCGGGCGTCCAACCCGAGACCTCGTCGACCGAGGGATGAAAGGTCAGGCGGCGCGGAATTCCGCCGGACGAAGCTACGACGTAAACGTCCGAATTACCGTCATAATCGCCTGTAAAAGCTATCCAGTTGCCGTCAGGCGAAAAGTACGGATTGGTCTCAATGCCGACACCGGCCGTCAGCCGCCTGGCATCCCCGCCGGAACGCGCGACCAGCCACAGATCGCCTGCATATGAGAAAACGATCTCTTTATCGCTGATCGAAGGCTGTCGAAAAAGTGTGGGTTGATCGGCCTGAGCATGGGCCGAAATTATCAGAAGCGATAGAAAAAGGATCACCAGGGCGAATTTTTGCACACTAATTCCTCCGAATTCCCGACCGCGGCGTTCGCTGCAGCAGGCGAGCATTTTTGACCTAATAGAGCCTGCGAATTTAAGAGAGGTATCGGTATCCGGGGCCGAAAACCCCAAATTCCCCACGCCGGACCGTCCGCTATACTCAATTAAGTTTGGTTCTTTGAACTGATGTCGAAAATATTATTCCGGAAACTATACGTATGCAACCCCGAAATGTTTAGCTTTATTTCGGCGAAGACTCGGGCCGGCCAGTGCAATGTGTTACCGGGGGCGGTTGAGAACCTCTATAAATCGCGGATCTGAGCGGAGATCTTTCCAGGGCGGATCGTTCTTGACCATAAAAACACGAAGCGAGCGATTTTCTACCGCGTGTGTGAAAAATACAAGGGATTCATCGTGCCGGCCGAGTGCGTATGAGATAAGTGCGAGATCGTTCAGCAGCTCGGGGTTTGCTGAGCTCTCGTTTTTCAGGACGGTGACGATACCTTCCGCCTCGGCCTTTCGGCCGGTCTTCGCATAGATCAGTCCGAGCGAACCCATAGAGGAATATTTATCGACGTCCTGATCGATATTGTGCTTCAGCTGAGCGATCGCTGCGTCCGGGTCGCCGTTAAAAAAGTATGCATTCGCAAGGGCCATCCGGCCATTGCCTGAATCGGGTTGATATTCGACGGCTTTTTCACAGATCTTTACGGCTTCGGCGAATTTTTCCTGGAACATCAATATGTTACAGAGACCGCCGTTCGAGATCGGCGACAACGGGTCGTATTCTTTAGCCAGTCGTATCTGGTCGATCGCCTTTTCCATATCGCCGGCTCGAACAAGTATCCACGCGTACCTGACACGTGCGGTGGAGTTATAGGGTGCAAGCTCGATCGCACGCTCCATCCGCGGCCGGCCTGAACTGTCGTTTTCGGTAAAGGCAAGCGCCATGTGAGCCTCGGCCAGCGAATCGTCCATTGCCAGCGCGCGTTCCGCGTTGAGGCGGGCGAGTTCGATCATTTCCGATCGGTTGGCAAAACCATAATAGGCCTTCAAATTGTATGTGTCGGCCAGCATCGCCGTGGCCCTTGCGTAATTCGGATCGCGTTCGATCGCCGTTTGAAAATTGGTCTGGGCGCGTTCCAGCCCGTCCTTGGTTCGTTTTGTCCAATAGTAAACGCCGATCTGAAACGCTTCAAGCGCCCTCGGATCGTTGGTCGGATGCTGTTCGAGCATCTTCCATTGCTGCGGCGTAAGCTTTAGCGAAAGGGCTCGTGCGACCTTGTTAGAGATCGAATCCTGCAGCTGGAAAATATCAGCCGTCCGCTCGTCGAATGCATCGGCCCAGATAGGCTGGCCATCAGATATCTTGGTCAACTGAACCGTCACTCTCACGTATTCGCCGTCGCGCTGCACTGTCCCTTCGAGAACGGCATCGACGCCTAATGCCTTGCCGGTCGCCCTTACATCGGTTATCGGCTCATCCGTAAATGCGGCGACGGCGCTCGTCGGTCTGACCGGAATGCCGTGCAGTTTGCTGAAGCGTGTAATTATCGCATCGGCCATTCCCAGGCCGTATTTTGCGTCGATGCTCTCTTGCCCGATCGCCTTGAACGGCAACACAGCTATCGAACGAACACCACTCGGATCGACCGGCGTCATCCATCTATATAGATACCCGAACACCAAAAGCGTTGCGGCCGTCAGGACCATGATGCCCGCTACGCGGTCGGCCTTAAGCAGCCGAGGTTGTTTTTCGATAGCGGCCTCGGCCGGCTCAGGCGCTAGGTCGGGAGCTTCGCTTGGCAGCTCCTCCTCGCGCTCCTTGACCAATCGCAGCCGCGCCAGAGAATGTGGGCCGCTTCGTCCAGCCATTGACGATCCGATAGCAGCATGCTGAAAGCTTTCAGCGAGGCTCGTGACGGAGCTTGCGCCGTTCGCTCTGGGCGGACGCACCTTTATCACCGGCGAAGTAAATATATAGCCGCGTCGCGGGACGGTATCGATGTAGGAAATTCCGGCCGGATTTTTGCCAAGCGTTTTGCGAAGCAAGTAGACGTATTGAGTGAGATTTGATTCTTCGACAAAGCTGTCTGCCCACAGCTCGTTGTAGATGTTCTCTTTTTCGACTATTTGTCCCGAATTTTGAACAAGCAGAAAAAGAGTTTGAAAAGCCTTGTTGGTGAGCATGACGGATTCGCCGTCTTTTAGTAGTTGCTCATTCTGCGGATCAAGGCGGAAGTTATCGAAATCATAATAGACAACTTCTTTTTCAGACATCATTTATAGATCATGAAGTACCATGTTGGTTTCCAACGGTTAATTGTCCAGATGCCGGCTGAATTCATTTAGTTGCCGAGAGAGGAAGAAAGGATGGTTTAGCCACCCTTTCTTCCTTTCCAGAAATGGATGCAGATCTCGAGTGTTCTGCATCGCTGCAAGCCTGTTCCGTTTGAACGGCCTTAAAAGTTGATCCGTAATGCGAGGTCGACCACACGGCCTCCAGGATCGTTCGATCCGAACGGATCTTGATACGCCGTGCCATTGCCCAGCTGACCAAAGGTCGAGCCGAATGCAGTGACCGAACCGACATTTGCGGTCCATCCGCCGACGCGCCAATTTGTTCGGTTCAGCACGTCAAAGAATGTCGCTTTGATCTCGATATTGCGTTTTTCATCGATTTGGAATCGCTTGATAACGCTGACATCTGCCTTAAAGAAACTGGGACCGAAAAGAACGAGCTTTCTGAATCCGCAATCGCCCAGGAATTTTCCCTGGCAATTGCCGTATCCGGCAGGTGCAAGAAAGCGGCCGGTCGGCGCGCCGCCGAACGTCGTTCCGTAACCGGTCGCCGATGTCGCGCTGACGTCGAACGCACGCTGCGTATTCAGAATGATATCGTCGGGCAAATAGGTGACAAGGCTTGCGCCTTTGCGAACCCTGATCTCTTTCTGCAATTCGTCTGCCGTCATGCCGACGAGCTGTACGTTCTCGAACAGGATCGGCGAACCGCTTTGCCATCGGATCGACGGAACAAGCGTCCATCCGCCGAGCATTGCATTGGTGACCCAGTTCGCTCCCGAAAAGAGTTGCTGACCGCGTCCGATAGGCAGATCGTATGTCGCATCCATTTTGAACGCTTGTCGAATGTCTATCTGCGCGGGCGAACGGTCGAGTCCGCGATCTCGCAGCGTAACGCTTGACGAGCTGTACGTGTCATTAGTTCCCGGCAGCGAGGACAGACCCGACGGCGAAGCATATGCATTCGTAAACGCTTTTGCGAAAACATAGCTTGCCTGAACACGAAGGCCGGCAGACAAACGGCGTCGAAACTCGATCACCGCAGCGTCATACCAGCTTCTTTCGCTGTTGTCGGTAAGAAAACAAAAACCGACCGTTGTCGGGCAGTTGTCGAAAAAGTTTGCCGGCCGGCCGGCATTCAGGGCATTCTGGCGGCGGCTGGCAAGCGATGTCAGCAAATTTGCAGCACTGGTCGTAAACCCTACGATGTTGGCGTTCGTCCGCGCAAGCGAATTGACCAGAGCCGAGTTCGTATAACCGGTTCCGGTATAGCTCGCGGGCAGGCTCGGATTGCCGGCGCCGTTCAGATACGAAAGGAAGATCGGCAGCGGCGATGTGCCGGGAATACCCGTATATGCGAAGGTGTTGCCGCGGCCGGCCGCGATATTCGCATACAGATTGTTCTGGGCAAACGCATATTCGGTCGCAAAGCCGTTCTCGATCGTGTTCGTTTCATTTAACAGATACAGTCGGACAAGGTCTTTGCCGCGGTTGCCGACGTAACGGAATTCGACCACGGTGTCGTTATCGAGCTGACGCTGATAACCGACGCTCCACGAATCGACGTATCCGGTCTTAAGATTCGGGTCGATGGCGTGGGCCGCATCGGCCGCCGTCAGCTCGAACGGATATTCAGGCGTTGTCGGAAAATCGTCCGGCAACAGGTTCGGATTTCCAGGTGTGCGGAAAAGCGTTCCCAACGTCAGATTTCCCAAACCGCTGTTTCGCGCGCCCGAGATGGCTCCGCCGGGATTCAGGGCCGAAAGAGCGCCCTGTGTAACGACCGATCCTTCGCGGACGAATGAACGCGAAAATCCGGCCCGGATAACGCTTCGGCCACTGTCGCCGAAAATGGTGCGAAGAATTCCGGAGCTGCCAAAATTCGGGCTCCAGACCACGCCTACGCTCGGACCGAGATTATTCATATCGTTGGAATAAGCTTTCTGGCCTTTCGTGTTGCCGACAACGGTCGGGATGACGCCCGTCAGAGTGCCCGGCGAAAAAACATTGCCCGGCCCGGATACGTCATAGATCATGTCAAAATCCGACAAAATGCCGAAGTTTTCGGAATTAAGCCGGACGCCCTCTTGCGGCTGCCATCTCAATCCGAGCGTCACGGTCAGATTCTGTCTCAGCCGCCACGTATCCTGAGCAAAAAACCCGTAAGTTCGCTGGCTAACGCTTTGGCTCTGCTCAGCCTGAGGTACATAAGTTCCTGCGTCCGTTAAGTAGATGTTGGAGGCGAGTGCCGATACCCGGCCGGTCAGGGTCGCATATAAATTCGCTGCTTCGGCCAGTTGTGCCGCCGTCGCGCTTGGAAAGTTGGTCGTATTGAACATTGCAAGCGCCGGATCGCCGGCCGGTACGCCGAAAGTCACCGTCGGGGCGACCTGGTTGGCAGTCGTGTCGATGGTCTTTGTCAGTTTATACTGGCCGCCGAATATGAACGTGTGTGAACCGGTAAGCCATGTCAGCGAATCAGTAAATTCGTTCGTCGGCGATGTGCGCCGGCTGTACGAATTTCGCGCCGTCGCGTTGGTAATGCCGATAGTGCCGGCCGCTGCCATGCTGAAGCTATATCCGCCCTGGGTCTCGGCAAAGAATTCGGGCCCGCCGATAAGCGCAAACCCGGAGTTGCCGTAGAGCCGTGTAAAGCGAGCTTCATTGACGACGCTTTGCCCGAACGTCGAGCGAAGGGCCACGGCATTCGAGAACCGGTCTGAATTTTGGGCACCGGCATTAATGAATCCCGGGAACGACTGATCGACCGAATTCAGGAAATCGGCGTTCGAACGGAATTTTTGCTTGTTGTATACAAATTCTACGCTGTGATCCTTGCCTAAATTCACATCGAATCTGAGCGCAAGGAATTTGCGGACCTGATTGTCTGAATTGGTAAAACTGAACCTTTCACGATTAAAGTCCGAGACGGCGCCGCCCGACGTGATCGGAATGATCGCTCCGGTCGAATTCGTCGATTCGCGTATCCGCGACAGCAGTGCCGCAACCGTCGGATCGGGCGTATTCGTAAAGCCATTCGTCCCGGCCAGGTCATAAAGGTTGACCTGCCGTGTTTGCCCGCCTGCGACGTACCGAAAGATCCCGCTTTGCGCCGGCTGGGTCAGTATCGTCCGCTGACGCGTCGGTGATTGCTCCGGCAACCGGTATTCCTCATAGTTCACAAAAAAGAACTGGCGGTCCTTTCCGTTATTGAATAACGAATCGCTGTTCCCGAAATTAAGAAATGGTATCGGCCCGCCGACACGCCCGCCGTACTGATTGAGCCTGATCTTTGCCCGCTGCAGGCCGACGCGATTGTTGAGCCAATAGTTCGAGTTGAGCCCTTCATCGCGATGCTGCCAATAGAGCCCTCCGCTGTAATCGTTCGTTCCGCGACGGGTCACGAACTTGATCTGTATCGCCCCGTCGCCCGAACTTTCGACACCTGGATTTGAACTCGATACGGTGACCTCATCGATAGCGTCGATCCGCGGCCGAACGTATGTAAAGAACCCGTCGGATGAACGCAGCAGATTGTCCTGAACATCGACGCCGTCGATCGAGATATTGATGGCGCCCTTGGGCAAACCGTTGATCGACGAGGTGCGGACCGCGCCGACCGTATTAGTTCCGGGCAGCAATGCGATCAGATCGAGAGCGTCCCTCGATTGGATCGGCGTCTGTGTGATCTGCGGTCCCTGGATATTGGCCCCGATGGTGGCGGTCTGTGTTTGCAGAACCTCGGCGCCCGACGTTATCTGAACGACCTGCTCGACGCCGCCGACCTCGAGCACGACATCGACCGTGCTCGGCACGCCGACATCGACCTTGACGTTCGAGACCAGAGCTTTTTTAAATCCGGTCGCCGTCGTGGTCACGGTGTAAAGACCGTTGGCCAGGGCGGGTACTCTATAGGTGCCGTTCTCGGTCGTTGTAACGGTGAAGCTTTGGCCG
>JBDTMQ010000019.1:0-2639 GCA_039934155.1 Acidobacteriota bacterium
GAAGTGGAACAAGTCCGGACCGCACTCGGTCTCAACCGCGATAATTTCTATTTATTGGGGCACTCGTGGGGCGGAATTCTCGCGATCGAATATGCATTGAAATATCAGCAAAACCTCAAGGGCTTGATCATTTCAAATATGATGGCGAGCATTCCCGAATACAACAAATACGCCAATGAAGTATTGATGCCGGCGATGGATCAAACCGCTTTGTCAGCAATAAAGAAATTCGAAGCGGACGGCAAGACCGAGGATCCGAAGTATATGGAACTGTTGATGCCCAACCATTACGAAAAGCATATTCTTCGCATGTCCGCCGCGGAATGGCCCGAGACTGTAAACCGTTCATTCAAACATTTAAACCCCAAGATCTATGTCCCGATGCAGGGTCCAAGTGAATTGGGCGCAAGCGGAAAACTGCTAAATTGGGACCGCGTCGCCGATCTCGAAAAGCTCACGGTCCCGACCCTCGTCATCGGCGCTCAGTACGACACGATGGACCCGAAGCATATGGAGATGATGTCAAAAAAGGTCAGAAACGGCCAGTATCTTTATTGTTCAAATGGCAGTCATATGTCGATGTATGACGATCAGAGGACATACTTTGAAGGTCTGATCAAGTACTTAAAAGGCTCGGGTAACCAGAAGCAATGAAACGGAGGATGAAATGAGAGTGACCATTAATATGGATCCCGCTAAAAGCCTGTGGGACAATCCCGGGGTCGATGTTGGACTGGACAGCATTCACGCCTGGATCGCGAATAAACAAATTTCGCCGGTCGGGATGTCAGTCGGCGGCGACAGTTTTGGTCTCGAGCTGAATGACGGAACCAGACTCTTGTTTTTGGCCGGCACAAAAGGCACCCGAGTGACCGTCACGCCGCCCTCAAAACGGAAGTAGTTGGCTGGGTCTTGCATGTCAGGCTCGCACGATCGGGTTGATCAAACGATCTCGCCGATCAGGTCATACTCATACGCCTCGGTGATCCGGACATCGTAAATTCCGCCGATCTTTGGCTGTAGTCCTTCCGGAATATCGTTAATGAGGATATATCCGTCGATCTCCTGGGTCTGGCCCTCGAGACGTCCCTGAAACAGCAGATCGGATTCCTGTGACAAACCTTCGAACATCACTTTAAATGTTTGTCCGATCTTCACCCTATTAAGCTGTTTGCTGATCTTTGCCTGTTCCTTCATCAGGGTGTTGCGTCGTTTTACCGCGACCTTTGGATCGACCTTTTCGGGCAGATCGAAAGCCGGCGTGCCCTCCTCGTCCGAGTAAGTAAAAACACCGAGATTATCGAACCGGCAGTTTTGAACAAACTGCATCAGCTCGGCAAAATCTTCGTCGGTTTCACCCGGAAAGCCCGTAATAAAGGTCGTTCTGATAGTGATTCCCGGCACGCGCTCGCGCACCCGTCTGATAAGTTTTTCCAGCGATTCCCTGTTTCCGCCGCGTTTCATCAGCTTGAGCATGTTTCGCGATGCGTGCTGCAGCGGCATATCGAGATACTTCACCGCTTTCGGCGTTTCAGCGATCGCGGCAAGAAACGCATCCGAAATATGGGTCGGATACGCGTACATCACGCGGACCCAATCTATTTCTTCGATCTCGCCAAGTGAGCATATGAGCTCGGCCAAAGCGTCGACCTGTCCGAGGTCCTCGCCGTAACGCGACGAGTCTTGGGCGATCAAAACGAGTTCTTTCACGCCCTGTTTCCCGAGTTCCCGCGCTTCCTCGATTATCGACCCGAACCTTCGCGATCGAAACGAGCCCCGCATTCCAGGAATAGAACAAAACGTACACGGCCGATCGCAGCCTTCGGCGATCTTGATAAATGCCGTATGAGATGCAGTGGCCCGATACCGCGGCGTGTCAAAATCGTATAAATAGGTCGCGGTTTTATTACCTATCGGCAGCATTGGAAGCTCTCTGAAATTTCTCGTTTCATCAGCGGCTTCCAGAATTCGAGTGATCTCATTCGTTCCGATGAATGCATCGACCTCGGGCAATTCATTCATCAGCTCGTCGCGGTAGCGTTCGACCAGGCAGCCTGCGACCACGACCCGCTTCGTCTTCCCTTCGGATTTCAGAGTCGTCGCCTCGAGGATCGCGTCGATCGATTCCTGCTTCGCCGACTCGATAAAACCACAGGTGTTAACCACAACTGTATCTGCCTCGTCGGCATGATTCGTGATCTCATAGCCGGCCGCTGCCAGTTGACCCATCATTACTTCAGAGTCAACCAGGTTCTTTGGGCAGCCAAGACTGACGAATCCTACTTTCTTCATAAACAAAATCGCTTTCTAATTATCCGACGAGCGTAACCGCCGCCTATCACAATGCCAGATCGGCTTCGTCCGTCAGATCCTTCAGGAGATCTTCTATTTCTTTGGCCTCGTGATCTGACAAATGCTTCTCGCCAAACCGCACCCGATTATATTTCTCGGTGATCTTCACCGCCGCCGGCATCTTTAATTCGTAAGCAAATTCCAAAGGCGTTTGATGCGGCAGACGCATGAACCCTTTGCTTGTTAAGATCGAGAGCATCTCCTCATAAAATTCGACGATCGATGCTTTGCGACG
The DNA here is from genome assembly GCA_039934155.1 of Acidobacteriota bacterium. Lineage (GTDB taxonomy): Bacteria > Acidobacteriota > Blastocatellia > Pyrinomonadales > Pyrinomonadaceae > OLB17. Next base: position 2,588 of record JBDTMQ010000019.1, read on the forward strand.
GTTAAAGAGCCGCTCCCACAACCTATGCCAAACCTTTAATTTTACTATTTTG
>JBDTMQ010000020.1:0-5698 GCA_039934155.1 Acidobacteriota bacterium
GATGGAGCAGGGCAAGCGCAACCTTTCCCGGCCGGTCAAACTTTACGCGCAGCTCGCCATCGACTCAGCACGCTCGATCGACAGCCTCTTTAAGGACAGCATGATGTCGGCGCTCGCGGTCGGCCTCGCGCCCAGCGAGAAAAGTGAGCTTACAAGCGCGAGCGACGCCGCGATCAGATCGGTCCACCGATACGCCGACTGGCTGGAAAAACGGCTTAAGGCGATGCCGGAGTTCGCTCCGATGGGTGAAGCCAATTACAACTATCTTCTAAAGCACGTTTATCTGCTGCCGCTCAACGGGACGCAAGTCGAGATGTTGGGGCAGACCGAGCTTGCGCGTTCGCGAGCCATGGAATCAATGCTCCCTGATCCGTCGCTGTCGGACCCGGACCCCACGCGCGCAAAGGTAATCCCGAGGGATCAAGATGAATTTCTTCGAGCTTACGAAAGCCGCGAGACGGAGATGATCGACTTCCTGAAAGAAAAGCGGCTGATCACGTTGCCGTCGTACCTTGGCCGATTCGAGATAAGGCAATTGCCCGAGGCTTTCAAGCCGACGAGTCCCGGCGGCTTTATGAATCCACCCGGTGTTTACGACAAGGACGACAGCGGGTTCTACTTCATTCCGACCTATAACCCGAAGAGCGGGAATTTTTACATTCGCGCCGCTATCGAAGACCCACGCCCCATCCTCGGTCACGAGGGAATTCCGGGACACTTTCTACAGCTTTCGATCGCAAATCATCTGAAAGACGAGATCCGCCGGCAGCACGGCGACGGCGTCCTGATAGAGGGATGGGCCCTCTACGGCGAAGAGATGTTGATGCGAGAGGGACTCTATTTGCCCAACTCGGCGTCTCAGGGGCAGGTACTGCGTCTGTCGCGTTACCGCTCAGCCCGGATAGGCGTCGATGTGAATCTTCACACGGGCCGATGGACCTTTGAACAGGCCATTCAGTACTTTATGGAGGCCGGCGGTCTCGACCGCGAAGCTGCGGAAGGCGAAGCCGCTGGTGCTGCTGCGAGCCCTTCGCAGAAGATCACGTACATTACCGGTAAGTGGCAGATAATGCGCCTGCTGGGTAAGTATAGGGACAAAAAAGGAAAGGACTTCAGGCTCGGTCAGTTTCATGACGACCTTATCGCCAACGGCAGCATCCCGTTGTCGGTCATCGAATGGATACTGCTCGATGACAGGTCGTCCCTGGATCTCGCCTTAATGCATTGATCCGAAAGTGTCGGTATCAAGTTATGGCTTATTGAGGAACTTGGCGATGCCCTTCTTACAATCGTCGGTCATGCGGGCTCGGGCGTTGGTTTCGACGCCGAGGCGGATCGCATCGGCGAATGAGAGGCCGTCGATGTCGTAGAGCAGGCGTTTTGTCATCGCGACGGCGGTGCCGCTGAGATTGGCGTATTCAGCGGCGTAACTGAGTGCGGCGGTGTCGAGGGCTTCGTTTTCGTAGATCGCGTTGATGAGGCCGAGGTCGAGCGCGTCTTCGGCGGAGTACTCAAACCCTCGCGTCAGCAGCTCAAAGCTTTTCTTTTCGCCAAGATTTCGCCTTAATATCGCCGCCACCATCGCCGGAACAAAGCCGATCTTCACCTCCGGATACCCGAACCTCGCTGTTCGCGTCGCGATGATCAGATCGCACGCTGTCGCCAGCCCGCATCCGCCCGCGAGCGCTCGCCCATGCACCGCCGCGATAACCGGCACACGGACCTTTCGGATCAGGTCGAAGAGCTCGGCAAGCTGATTTGCATCCTCGACATTCTCTTCGTAGGTCGCACTCGCGATCTTCTGTATCGCCGCTAGGTCCGCACCCGAGCAAAAATCCTTCCCCGCCCCGCGGATCACGATCGCACGCAAACTCTCGTCCGAGTCCGCCTCCCTCAAAGCGCCCTTGAGCTCCGCGATCAACTCGTCATTCAAAGCATTTCGCTTTTCAGGCCGGTTGAGCGTGAGACACCGAATGCTCTCGCGATCGGAAATGAGTACTTCTGACATTGTTATATTCGGAGAAGTAAGATTATTCCAAGAGACAAAAAATAATTAGTACATCTTAGCAGCGCGTTCTACTTCGGCGGCAAATTTTTCGATCGTGGCTGCGACGATCGCGATTTGTTCCTGAGCCTCCTTCCAGTCACGCTGTTCGATAGCTTCGCGAACGCCGGGCAAGGTCTTGACGCCATAACCGGTGTAGTAACCCGGCGCGTAGATCTGATGTTTGAACCAATCCCGTCGCGGCAGACCGGCGCTCTGGGTGAGAAACCGCTCCGCCCGAAGCAAAAATGCATCGGCCGATTTTCTCTGATTTTCGGTAAGCTGTTTGCCGTCGGATGCCCTCTGGTAAGCGCGGGACGCATTATTCAAATGTGCGGTCGCATTCTGTAGCGGTGCGAAGTTCAGGAAAGGCACGTCTTGTTTCAGCTGCGGAACGATGATCCCGTCTTTCGGGTCCTGAGCGGCCTTGAACATTCCGCTCGATATCAAGCGGTTCGTCATTTTTGTCTCGTCCCGCATCGTATCGGAAAGGCGTTCCACTTCGCCGGCGTATTGAGTGATCGTGTCAGCGAAATTGGTAAATTCAAGGGGCAAAACATCGGCGTTCGCAAGTCTCAGCGTCAAGCGGCCGCCTACTTTCGAAAGTGCAAGGCCATATTGAAAATCGGGGTCACCGAATCGAGTGTAATGATCGAACGAATCGTAGACCGAATGATACGAACCGCCGCCGTCTTCGCCGCCGAACCCGATGTTCAGCGATGCGATACCGAGGTGCTGAAGAAATGGTGTATAGTCCGAGCCCGACCCGAGGGCAGAGATCCTGAGGTCGCTGCGTTCCATCACTTCACGTCGAGAGGCGGGCGAGCCATTAACAGCTCGTTGAGCACGTGAGCGTTCCCAGACAGAAATTCCGGTTTGCGGGTCGGGAACGTCGCGGGCAACGCCGTTAACAAATTTTTCCAGGGTGTGAGATCCCCCAACACCGAGAAATCCTCGGCCGTTGGTATCGCTGTTGATATAAACCGCGGCCTTTGAACGCAGCTCATCGGCATGCGTTTCGGCCCATTCGGTCGAACCTAGCAACCCTTCTTCCTCGCCATCCCAGGCGGCGAAGATAATAGTTCGTTTGGGTCTCCATCCGGACTTTGCCAGAAGACTGATCGACCGCGCTTCTTCCATCATGGCCACAAGACCGCTAAGCGGATCGTCAGCGCCATTTACCCAAGCATCGCGGTGATTACCGCGGATTACCCATTGATCGGGCTGCTCGCTTCCTTTCATTCGCGCGATTACGTCATAGATGGGCACCGACTGCCAGTTGAATTCAAGCCTTATTCTGACGATCGGTGTCGTGCCGCCAAAGTGATAGGTTACGGGCAAAGCTCCACGCCAGGAGTCGGGGACAACGGCACCGTTAAGGTTTCTAATCAGCGGTAATGCGTCGGCGTATGAGATCGGCAGAACGGGAATACGGGTCAATGTCGGGGCGTCCTTGACAGGGATCCTTTTTGCACCCGGCGTCGCACCAACGCCCTTCGTCAGCGGATCGCCCGGATACAGCGGCATGTCCATAACGGAACCCCGCTGAACGCCGTTCTCGTTCCGCCATGCGCCCTTTGGATAAACGTCACCTTGGTAGAAACCATCATTTCGCGGGTCAGAGAAAATGATGCATCCGATCGCTCCATGCTCGGCGGCGACCTTCGGCTTAATTCCCCGCCACGATCCGCCGTACCGTGCTATCACGATCTTTCCTTTAACGTCGATCCCGCGGCTCGCAAGTTCTTCATAATCGGCAGGCACACCATAATTGACATAAACGAGCGGACCGCTGACATCGCCGTCGATCGAATACGCGTTGTAGGTTGGAAGCTGTTCGCTTTGCTGATCGGAAGTGGCGTCACCCGCCACGGCCGGCTCGTTCAATTTCAGGACGAATTTTTCGGGCGAGGTCATTTCGACCATACGTGTCTTCGGCGTCGGGAAGAGCACGTCGAATTGTTCAAGAGCCGTTTCATAGCCCCAAGATCTGAAGAGTGATGTGATCGTCTCGGCATTCTCTTTGTTGAACTTCGTTCCGATGTGGTGCGGCCTAGCCGAGAGTTGCTTCATCAAATCGCGTAAATTTCGTACATCGAGTGCCGCATCGAAACGCGACTCAAGCGACCGCTGCGAGGTCGAACTTTCAGAGTCAAAACCTAGCAGCGGCTGGTTCTTGGGAGCTGATTGAGCGACGATCGAGATCGAAACTGCGAGCACTATGAGAACTCTGACAATAGGACCATTCATTTTTTGGGCTCCGTAATGGGTTAAGGTAGTTTAAGAAAATGCCGACCGCCTGTTCGGCAGTTACCAGTGCGGCGAAGCAAAACATAACTCACAAAGCAGCATTTAGGCAATGCCCATTTGTGCCGCTTCATCATCCGAGACGTTGACGTACATCCTCAGCAATGCCGTCGAAAATGTCTTTCCCTGGGCATCGGTCATGAGACTTAGTGTGCCGCCGCCGCCGAGGGCCTCGTGAAGCAGGAAATTCAAAGCCATGAGATTTGGCAGCTCAAACCTTTCGACGGGTCCTTTGACCATGCCTGCGAAATGTTCCTTCACCTTTTCGGCCGTTACTTCACGCTCGATCACAGGGTAGAACTCATCTTTTAACGCGATCACGCCTACGTTGGCCGTATCGCCTTTATCACCGGAACGGGCGTGGGCTAATTTTACTAATTGTATTTTCATGAGATCCGTGATCGCCCATCCAAAAGCGCAAAGGCAGCGACCGAAAGTGAATGCGAAAATTCCCCGTTTTGCATCAGCCGACGCAATTCCGCCAGAGGCATTATACGCGTCGCGATGCTTTCATTCGGGTCAAAATTAACCTTGCCGGTCGCTTCGCAAGACTTTGCAAGATAATGATAGATCCAGTTTCCCTGTATCGCTGGATTTGGGTGCGTTCGGCCGAGAAGGATCCACCCGTCTGATACATATCCGGTTTCTTCTTCCAACTCGCGTCGAGCAGCATCCTCAGGGGTCTCGTCCGCGTCGATCATGCCGCTAGGCAGCTCTAACACTGTTTCTTTTACCCCGAATCTGAACTGCTCGACAAGAACAATTTCATCTTCGTTTGTTAAAGCAATGACATTCGCCCAGTCGGAATGGTCAACAGTATAAAAATCAGCCTCTTTTGCGTCTGACGAACGCCTCCATCGGCTTTTTTCGACGTCGAAAACGCGGCATTTCGCAATGGTTTCGGTTGACAATTGTTCCCACGAATCCGGTTCCAGCTTCATAAAATCCTTTAGCAACTATTAGAAATATGATTGAATAATAAATCAAGCATGGCTTATCAAATTATCAAACCACTGTTTGGCGCACCACTCCTTTTCGTTGTTGTTCTGTTGTCGAGCGACGTTCGCGTCTGCGCACAGTCCGTTCCGGATCCCACCGTGACCGAGATAGTCACAAAAGCGTCGGAAGCACGAAAACTATACGAGCAGAGTTTCAAAGACCTGCTTACGACGGAAACTAAAACATTCAAAATTTACGATAAAAAGGGCTCGCTCAAAAAAACACGTACCGTCCGATCCACATTCATGGTCTATCAATCGGCCGAGGGGCGAACTGACAGTGTTGAATTTCGCAACGTGATAACGGTCGACGGTAAACCCGTCAAGGATGCAGATGTGCGGGCCCAGG
>JBDTMQ010000021.1:0-4399 GCA_039934155.1 Acidobacteriota bacterium
GCTGTCGCCGAAAGCAATTATTTTCGGACGCCCGACGCTCACCTCGGGCGTGATCAGCGGCCGGGCTTCAGCGTTGGCCGGTTCGGTGCGCTCAACTCGCCTGCTGCAGGCTGGCAGTAATGCGATCAAAAATGTGAAACTTACAAGTGCAGTGATTCGAATAATATAGGTCATATAAAATACACTAAACGCAATACAAACGGCCTACCGGATTTGATGCCGATGTACTTAAATCAACAGTATTTATTTTCGCACGCCGGACGCCTGACCAAAAGTCCGATCGCCTACAGAAATACTTGACCGCGGGCGAAACATCCATTGACCGATCATGATCCAACTCAAAAATGTAACTAAGACCGTGCGTTCGGGTGCGGAAGATCTGACCATCCTCGCTGACGTCACTATCGATATTCCTGACGGGCAGTTCATCGCATTGACCGGCGCATCCGGCAGCGGAAAATCAACGCTGCTCGGCCTGATCGCCGGCCTCGACGCTCCTACCGAAGGCAGCATTTTGCTTGATGGCGACGACGTCACAAAGATGAGCGAAGACGGCCTTGCCGATCTAAGAAGCGAAAAGATCGGTTTTATTTTTCAGTCATTTCACCTGATCCCGAGCCTTACTGCGAAGGAAAACATTTTGATACCGATGGAGATACGCGGACTTCGCGACGCCAACGACCGGGTAGAAGATCTGCTCCGCGACGTCGATCTGGTCGACCGCGGCCATCACTATCCGGCCGAGTTGTCCGGCGGTGAGCAGCAGCGAGTGGCGATCGCACGTGCATTTGCCAACCGGCCGAAGATATTGCTCGCCGATGAGCCGACGGGCAACCTCGATTCGCGAAACGGCGGCCATGTGTTCGACCTTATGACCGACCTTCACCGTCAGAATAACGTAACGCTGGTGCTGGTCACACATGATCCTCTGCTTGCCGAACAAGCCCAGCGAAGGATCGTACTAAGAGACGGACGCGTAGTTGCCGACGAGGCAAATTGATAAAGAATTTTGATGTTTTGCTTGTTTCGAGTGCGTTGAAACAAAATTAAGACATCGTTGCTGATCTCATGGAATTCATCTTAAAACTCACAGCCAGAGAGATACGTTCGTCGTGGCGACGGCTGCTGTTCTTTTTCCTGTGCATCGCCCTCGGCGTCGGCTCTGTGGTTGCTCTTAGGTCTCTGATCAGGAACATGACAGGTGCAGTCGGGACCGACGCCCGAGCCCTTATGACGGCTGACATTGAGATTAGCTCGACGGCGCCGTTTACACCGACCGAGATCTCTAAGATAGAGGACGTCGTGAATTCGTCGGGCGTTGTCGAAGCTCGGAATGAGGCGATCACCACATCGTCGATGGCACGGCCAGCCGACCTGGCCAATCCTCACGTTCGCCTGATCGAATTAAAAGGGATCGAACCGCCGTTCCCGCTGGTCGGAAGTTTTCTACTGGACGACGACAAACCTTTTGATTTTTCGCTGCTCGAAAATAACGGCGCAGTCGTTGCCCGGATCCTTTTGGAGGACCTCGCTGTCAAGGTCGGCGATCATATTCGGATCGGCGAAGGCGATTTTGAGATCAGGGCCGTGTTTGACGAAGAGCCCGGCGGCTCTAGCGGCTTTCGTCTTGGGGCCCGCGTTTTCGTCGGGAAAAAAGCATTCGACGATGCCGGGATCACGCGTAATGCGAGCCGGGTCAGACGCCGGATACTCTATCGCACTTCTGACAACCCGACTGACCTTGTTGCAAAACTCAGGGAAGCTTTGAAAGGCACGACGCTTTCCGTACAGTCATACCGGGAAACTCAGGAAAACATCAGCCAGCAATTTGAAAGGACCGAAAATTACCTGGCATTGACAGGTTTGCTGATCCTCGTATTAGGCGGCGTCGGGGTATGGAATGTGGCCCGCGCGTTCGTTGAGCAAAAGCGAAAGGCGGTCGCCGTTTTGAAATGCCTTGGCGCGAGCGGCAATCGGATCATCACTGTTTACCTGCTGCAGATCTTAACGCTTGGATTTATCGGAAGCATTTTTGGCGTAGTGCTTGCCCAGGCGGCCTTACTGTTGGTCAGGTGGCAATTTGTCGACGATCTGCCCGAGCGAATGACTTACTTTATAAGCCTTTCGGCCGCGGTCCAAGGCATCGTTCTCGGGCTTTTGGTCTCATTGCTTTTTTCGGCGCTTCCGCTGCTGTCCGTACGAAACATCAAGCCAAAACTGCTGCTGCGTGATGAGAATAATACGAACTTGAGACGCCTCGATCCGACTCGGTGGGTGATCGGTCTGGCTTCACTGCTCGGACTTTTGGGGCTCGCGGTTTGGCAGGCTGGTTCGTTCAAAGTTGGGATTTTTTTTCTCGTCGGATTGATCGTGACCGCCGGCGTTCTTTACGTCGCCGCCGCTGTTTTGACCCGTCAGCTCCGAAGGATAAAGAACATTGGCCCTTTTTCTCTCACACAGGCGGTAAATTCGCTTTACCGGCCGGGCAACCAGACGCGGATCGTGCTGATTGCCGTCGGCCTCGGCGCATTTGTGGTGCTTACCGTTCAGTCGCTGCAGACAAATCTGGTCAAAGAATTCGATTTCACGCGAAACCAAAAGCTGCCAAGTCTTTTCGTGGTGGACGTCCAAAAAAGCCAGATCGCGGGACTTGAAAAATTGATCAGCGAGCGTGTGGGCGAGAATGCTGAAACGACACCGACGGTTCGGGCGAGAATATCGCATATTAACGGTCGGCCGTTCGATTTTGGAAAGCCTGAAATGAGGCAGCAGCAGGGGCAGATCGGCCGTGAATTTGCGGTGACATATCGGCCCGAACTCGAAACGAACGAGTCCGTTGTGAGCGGATCGTGGTGGAACTCAACGACACCTGCGGCCGATCCTGAAGTTTCGGTCGAGGTTGGTATGGCAGAAAGATTAAAGGTCGTCGTGGGCGACTCTATGACCTTCGATATCTCGGGCCGACGCCTTACGGCAAGGGTCGCAAACATTAGAAAGATCGATCTGAGAAATTCCCGGACGGCCTTTGTATTCGTTTTCCGACCGGGCGTTCTGGAAAAGGCGCCTCAAACGTACGCCGCCACGATCCTCAGCCGACTTCCGGCGACTGAACGTCAGCGTCTTCAGCGCGAGGCTCTAGATCTCTACCCGAATATTCAGATATTTGACGTCGCGGATATTGTCGCGACCGTTCAAAAACTCGTCAATAATTTTGTTATTGCGATATCGCTCGTCGGAAGTTTTGTGATCCTCAGTGGAATGCTGATACTCATCGGTTCGATCGCGCTTACCAAGTCACAGCGTGTTTATGAGAACGCGATCCTCAAAACGCTGGGCGCCCGGCGGCCGACACTGGCGGCGATACTCGTGGCTGAGTACGGCATTTTGGGCCTGCTGGCGGGCTCGATCGGAAGCGGTTTTGCGGTCGCGCTGTCGTATGCAGTCAGCCGATTTATCTTAGATATAGAATGGGAATTTGACCCATGGCTGACGCTGGCCGGCGTAGCTGTGACCGCCTTATTGGTTATGATCGTCGGGGCCGCGGCAAGCTTTGACGTTTTGTTCAAAAAGCCGCTTGCTACACTGAGGTCCCAATAGATCAGAACGATGCTGCCAGGTCATTGAGCTTCGCCAGTAAACGGATGCGATGCAAGAACGCTTCGCATATTTACCTGGCCGAAAAGGGTTTCGAGGTAGGCGCCGAACCGATGTAAAAGCGGGTTCAGATCTTTGCTGTTCCGGGTACCGATGATCTCTTCGCAAAATCTCTCGACCGTTTCTGTGTCCTTAAAATATAAGAGCCCGAGGCTGGTCGACTGAAAATCCATCAGATCTTTGATCAGCTCGTCCGCGGCGCTCTTTTCGGTTCCCGATTCGGCCTTTCGGACGCGTTCCAGGATCTGCCACAAATGTTTTCTAAGCTTCAGCGATTTATCCAGACGCATCTGAAAATTAGGAAAAAGATCGTACGTTGAGACTGCCGGATCGACAAGTACTGCAAATCCGGCTAGTACCTGAAGAAAGCTGTCGGTCAAAAGTGCGTACGCAGTTTCGAATCGGGCATAGACCGAGGTCGCAGGCCGCATCGATAAAAGACCGGAGAGTTCCTGATTAAAGACCTTCTTCAATTCGATCGACACAGTGTATGAGGCGGCGTCCAGTGAATTGAAAAGGTCGACCGTTTCATCCGGAAAGCGGGCCAAACGATTATTGATATGTGCTACCAGGTCGCGGGTAAGCTTGTTTACCCAAACAAATAAAAACAGTGCGGGCTTAAGCGGCTCGTCGTTTTTAAGCCGCTGACCGATAAGAGCCAGCGAACGCAAAATACTTCCTATCTCCGTCAAAACTGATAAGATATCGGCCTCATCTGAAAACGGGAGTGACCGATGATTGATCA
>JBDTMQ010000022.1:0-10028 GCA_039934155.1 Acidobacteriota bacterium
AATAGCCACTGTACGTCGCAACCGCGTTTTCGCAGTTCATTCTCAATATAGCTCGAGCCCTGAATTCTGATCGGCTGTGAGCTAAGTTTTACCCGGAGTCCCTCAAGCGGCAGTTGCAACTGGACACTGCAATTTCCGCTTGCACTGTTCAGTACAGAGAATAAGTCGAAAAGGTAGTCTTCGCCAAACGGTACCGATGGCAAACCGATAACCACTTCTCGCGCGTTTCTCGGAACTTCGTCGGCCAAAAGGCGGATCTCGGATACAACCAGCGTTATTTCACCGCCATCTGCCGACTCGACGCGGCCGCTAACGATCAACAGTTCATCGTCCTTGATCAAATTTGAATGCTTGGTGAAGGCTTCGGCCCATACGAGGCATTTTACAGTAACAGTCTGGTCTTCGAGCTTAAAGATACAGAACCGGTTGCCCTTTTTACTGTACCGGATCTGAGAGGCCGAAACGATACCAGCGATCGTGAGTATCTCACCCGCAGATATTGCTTGAGGATCAACTATCTTAGTGACCCCTAATTCCTTCAGCACGGGCTGATAGTTATCAAGCGGATGAACCGAAAGATAGAATCCGATCGACGCCTTTTCAAGACGGGACAGCTCAGCCTCGCTCCATGACGGAACATCAGGCAGCGATCCGTTGGGTTCCCGGGTCCCCGACTGTACCGATCCAAAAAGGTCGATCTGCCCCGATAGCCGGTCGTTCCATTCTTTCTGGCTGATCGACAAAGCGTTCTCTATTCCGGCAAATAAAGATGCGCGCCATTTTGCAGCAATTTCCTCCGCCGGCATTAAGGTATCGAACGAACCGGAAGTTATTAGGCTTTCGAGCACGCGGCGGCCGAGGGATCCGGGCTCGACGCGAGTAACAAAATCCATAAAGGAAGAAAAACGCCCCTCACTTCGGGCGTCGATGATGGCGTTAACGGTCGAGCTTCCGATCCCTTTGATCGCCCCTAGACCAAATCTGACAAGATCGTCAGATGGAGTAAAGCCTTCGTCACTTTCGTTAACGTCGGGCGGAAGCATTTTCAGACCCATTCCGCGGAGTTCAGAAGAATATTTGTACACCTTTGCTGCGTCGTTGCATTCGTGTGAAAGCACGGCCGCGTAAAAATGCGCGGTATAATGCGCTTTTAGGTATGCAGTCTGGAACGCTAAATAGGCGTACGCGATACTGTGGCTTCGATTAAAGCCATAGTCCGCGAACTGGGACATAAGGTTAAAGATCTCTTCGGCTTTCTTTCTGTCGACGTTCCGCTCAACGGCACCAGAAACGAATTTCTCGGCGTGGATAGCCATTTCCTCCCGTTTCTTTTTACCCATTGCGCGCCGCATCATGTCGGCTTCACCCAGCGAATAACCGGCAAGTTTTTGTGCCAGCTGCATAATCTGTTCCTGATAGACAAGTACTCCGTAAGTATTGCTCAGGATCTCTTTCATCTCCGGCACGAGATACTGAACCCGTTTTTCGCCCCGATGGCGAGCGATATAGTCATCGATCATACCTCCATCGATCGGCCCGGGACGATAAAGGGCGTTTAGCGCCGACAGATCTTCGAGTTCCTTTGGTTTTAACTTTCTGCATATCTCCTGCATGCCGCTCGACTCGAACTGAAAAACGGCATCGGTGTGACCGTCGCCGAAAAGCTTCATTGTCTTTTCGTCGTTCAGCGGTATCGCGCTCCAGTCGATAGAGATCCCTTTTCTCTCGTGCAATGATCTTAGACAGTCATCGATGATCGTAAGCGTCGTTAAGGCAAGGAAGTCCATTTTGAGCATCCCGACTTTTTCAAGATCATTCATCGGATACTGGCTGGTGAGTTCATCCTTTGCCGAGATCGCAACCGGCACGATCTCGTGCAGCGGCCTTGGTGAAATGACCACGCCGGCAGCGTGAACTGACGAATGCCGTGAACAGCCCTCGACCCGAAGAGCAAGCTCGACAAGGTCCTTGATCTTTGGATCTGCTGCAACAGCCGACTTTAGCTCAGGGACCTGTAGAAGTGCCTGCGAAATACTGATATTGCGGCCGCGGACCGGCGGGGGCATCATTTTAGCGACCTTTTCGACCTCTCCATACGGCATGTTCAAGGCCCGACCAACGTCTTTTATCGCCGCTTTGGACGCCATTGTGCCGAATGTGATGATCTGACAAACCGACTCACGGCCGTAAAATTCGGTAACATGCTCGATGACTCGTGCGCGGCCGCGGATGCAAAAATCGATGTCGATATCAGGCATCGAGATTCGTTCCGGATTCAGGAATCGTTCGAACAAAAGGTCGTACTGGAGCGGATCGATATCCGTGATGCCGAGACAATAAGCGATAAGCGATCCGGCGGCGGAACCTCTGCCCGGACCGACGGGAATATCACATTGCTTCGCATACCGGATAAAATCCCAAACGATAAGAAAGTAATCGGTAAAACCCATCACACGGATCACATCACGTTCGCGTTCCAGCCGCTTCTCGTAATTGTCCAGCTCGTACTTTAAAACGCCCGCCGCCTGAAGCGGAAGCCAAACATTCTGCTTACGAGCTTCAAAACCTTCGCCTACGACCTTGTCAAAATATTCGTAAGCGGTCGCTGCTTCTGAGTCGGCGGGTATCGGAAAGACAGGCAGTGTAAGGTTGTCGTCGCCTAACGGGAGGTCGAGCTTGCACCGTTCCGCTATGAGAAGGGTGTTGTTCAGCGATTCTGGTATCTCGGCGCCGAACAACTGCCACATTTCATCTGCCGTACGGAGATAATATTTTGAACTTGGAAATGTATACCGACTGCCTTCGGTCAAAGTGCGGCCTTCGCCGATACACAAAAGCACCTCGTGCGCGCGGGCGTCACTCTCGGTCAGGTAGTGAGCGTCGTTGGTAGCAACCAGCGGGATTGAGTCCTTTCTGGACAATTCTCGAATTGCCTTGATGGTCGATGCCGACTGATCAGCCTGATGATCCTGTATCTCCAGTAAGAAATTATCCATGCCGAAGATCTCTCGATATCGGCCGGCAGTCTCGGCGGCGCGTTCAACGTTGCCTGTACGAAGAAAATGCTGTATCGCTCCGTTAGGCCCGGCTGAAAGTGCGATCAGGCCGCCCGCCTTCTCAGCCAGCAGATCGACGTCGATCCGCGGCTTATGATATAGACCTTCGGTAAATCCTTTCGAAGATAGATAGACCAGATTTTGATATCCCTCAAGATCGGCCGCGAGCAGAACGAGGTTGTAATAGGGAAGTTCACCCGCTTTGATCGTTGATCCCTTATCATGGCGGCTGCCGCTGGCAACGAAAGCTTCGTATCCGATAATGGGTCGAATACCCTTTGTGGCCATAGTGCTGTAAAACGAGATCGCACCATACATGTTGCCGTAATCGGTGATCGCGCACGCTTTCATTTCGTGCTCTTTGAGACACTCGGCGAGTGGCTTAAGTTTGATTGTGCTCTGTAAAAGGCTATAATCCGAATGCAGATGAAGGTGGACGAAATCTTTCGATTTGAAGTTTAATTGATCCATTTCTCGCGGTAATTATGAAAAATGTCTACCTCGAAACATTCGGCTGCCAGATGAATGTCTCAGACACCGAGCGTGTCGCAACTTCTTTGGAATCAAACGGATACCAGATCACGACGAACGAGGAATCGGCCGATATCATACTGCTTAACACATGTTCTGTACGCGAAAGAGCAGAGCATAAACTTTATACCAGGGTCGGGCGTATCCGCAATTCGACAGGTCGAAAACCGATCGTCGGCGTGATGGGATGCGTTGCCCAGCTCGAGGGTGAAACGTTATTCGACAAGATCGCCGGCGTGGATATCGTTATCGGAACAAAGGCGGTCGGCCGCGTAAGTAGATTGCTTGACGAAGTAATACAAACGGGCTCTAGGATCGCGGATCTGGGCGATCGCGAACCGGATTATGACTGGTCGGTCTCTGATTCCCAACGTCATTCAAAATACATTGCATTCCTGCCCATAATCGAGGGCTGCAATAAGTTCTGCACTTATTGTATCGTGCCTTTTTCGCGTGGACGCGAATCAAGCCTCCCGGCGTCAATGCTGATCAGACAGGTTCTCGAACTCCGCCGAAAAGGCGTCAGGGAGGTTCATCTGATCGGCCAGAATGTGAACAGTTACCGGCCACTGACAGACAGTGGCCTCGAGGCATTTGAAGGCGCCACGCCGTTTGCGAAATTGCTTCGCGCAGTTGCGGCGACGGGAATGGAAAGAATAAAATTTAATACCTCTTTTCCCAGAGATTTTCATCCGGACATTGTTGACGCGATCGAAGAAAATGAGAATCTTTGTAATTGGGTGCATTTACCGGTGCAGTCGGGAAGTGACCGGGTTTTGAAAATGATGAGACGGGGACACTCGACAGAAAAATATCTGGCAAAGATCGATCGGCTGAGATCCTCGCCCAGAGATATCGCGATAACGTCCGACATCATCGTCGGATTTCCCGGTGAGACTGAGGCTGATTTTTTGGAAACAGAGAAGCTGGTCGAGTATTGTGGGTTCGATTCGGCATACATATTCAAATACTCGCCGCGGCCCGGAACACCGGCGTTCGAGATGGAAGATAACGTCTCGCCAGAAGAAAAGACCCGGCGATTTATTCAGCTCGAAAAAGTGCAAAAACGCGTGCAGGCCGATCGCCTGGAACGTTATGTCGGACGCTCTCTGAAGGTGTTGGCGGAAAGGATCTCAACGAGAGATCCGAGAGACCTAACGGGTCATTCCGCGTGCCAAAAACTAGTTAATTTCCCGGCCGATGAGAAAAATGTGGGCGAAATTTTAGACATTAGGATCGACCGCATAAAGACGAATTCACTTTACGGCGAGGTGTGTTGAATTTTGATCAATGACGACGAGGACAAACTGATCGAGGTCAAGATAGGCGCCCTGATAATGGACCCGAATACGAATACGCCCATAGTCGTGTTAAAGGGTGTCGAGTCTGAAACCGTTCTGCCGATCTGGGTCGGAGCCTTTGAAGCGAACGCGATAGCACTGGAGATCGAGAAGATCGTTCCGCAGCGACCGATGACCCATGATCTGCTCCGAAACCTGATCATCGAATGTGGTCTCAGCGCGTCGCGGGTGATCGTCACCGATCTTCACGAGAATACCTTTTATGCTTTGGTCGAGCTGCGCGACCCTCAGGACGAGCTCGTGGCAATGGACGCCCGGCCGTCAGACGCGATCGCCTTGGCATTGCGGCTTGATTGTCCTATCTACGTTCGTCGGTCGGTGATCGAGCTTTCGGCCTCGTCGCATCCATTGGATACGGAAGCTGAAGATGATGAGCCTGCTTCTGGCGGTGAGGATTGGCCCGAACTTATTGGATAAGTGAACCCCCAACAATGATAATTGTAATTGCGAATCAAAAAGGCGGTGTGGGCAAAACGACCACGGCCATAAACCTATCGGCCGCCTGCGCGATGCAGGGAAAGCGGGTTTTGCTCATCGATCTCGATCCGCAAAGCAATAGTTCGCTTTCTTTCATTGATCCCGACGCTGTCAATGGCGGCGCCTACGAGCTGTTCACCGAGCTGGATAAGCCATTTGATAACTTCGTTTACGAAACATCGCTTGAGAACTTACATCTGGTTCCGGCCCGCATCAGTCTTGCAAAACTCGAGGCCAAACTGATCGGTGATTTTGACGCAGCCTTTCGACTTCGCGATCGGATCGAACATGTAAAATCGAAATATGATCTGATCATTATCGATACGCCGCCGACGTTGGGAATGATTACAGTCAACGCTCTGGTCGCGGCCAAATATGTTCTTATACCGGTGCAGTCATCGTATTTTGCATTAGAGGGCACCGACGATCTGCTCGAGACGATCGAAAAGGTTCGCTCAAGGCCCAATCCCGAACTGAATTTACTGGGTGTTCTTGTCACATTATTCGATCGGCGAACGGCTCTCTCGAAGGATGTCGAATCTCAGATTCGAAAGGTCTTTGGGAAAAAGACCTTTAATACGGTGATCACCCGTAGCGTCCGCCTTGAGGAATCACCGGCACACAAGAAGCCGATCTTCACATACGCACCTAAATCATCAGGCGCTCTGGAATATCAGAGCCTTTCCAAGGAGGTCTTGAAACGTGTCTAAACGAGGACTGCCGTTAGGCGTAAAAATGCGTCACGATTCGCATTACGTCGACGAACTCGCAACTGCCAGCCGGACCATCGGCCGAACGATCCAACTCGATCTGATCGAACCAAATCCGGAACAACCGCGTGTCGAATTTGGTGATCTAACCGAACTTACAGAATCGATCAAGGAAAAAGGTGTGCTTGAGCCGCTCCTGGTAAGACGCGATATCACCGCCGGAAAGTGGATGATCATCGCCGGCGAAAGACGATGGCGTGCATCACGTTTAGCCGGCCTGACCGAAGTGCCGTGCATCGAGATGGATCTCGATGAGAAAGGCGTGGCCGAAATAGCCCTTATAGAAAATCTGCAGCGTAAAGATCTGACCATTTGGGAAGAAGCCGACGGCCTGGCATCCCTCAGCGAGAAATTCGGTTACAAACATGATGAGATCGCCAAAAAAATAAGTAAAAGCCGTTCGACCGTCACTGAGCTGATGTCGATCGCGGGCCTGCCGGCCGAGATCCGCACGAAATGTCTCGACGCCAAGATCTCGTCAAAATCGACTTTGCTTGAGATCGCGCGGCAATTCGACGAATCAGCGATGTTTCAGTTTTTAGACAAGATTTCCGGCGGAAAACATTCGCGGGATATGTCGAAGCACGCGGAAAAGAAACCACGGCCGGCTATCAAGACCGAGTCAACCGATCCCGCTGGGAGATTCGTATACGACGGTCCCGAGAAAGCTTTTCATCTGGAAATACGATTTTCGAAGATGGATGGTGCGCCCGATCACCAGAAGGTTCTGGCAGCATTGAAATGGGTGTTTGATGACATTAAGGGGAAAAGCAGTACGAATGGTAATTAGCCGGATTCGACCGTATTTGCCCGCCACTACTTTAACAACTGCTTAAGTTGACTTCTTATTACATAATCTTTATTATCAGACGCAAGGCATCTCTGTATTTAGGCTCCCTTCTCGTTAAGCATCTCGAAATATCTACCCGCCTCGTTACCGTCCGCACTTACCGCCGCTCCAACTTGTCCCGATCCCAGCCTGCTCTGTCTGCCGCTTCGGCGTAGGTCAAACGCAGGAAGTCGCCAAGATATCCCTTTGGATCTTGCGAACGCCGGACAGCATCGTATGGAAGGATGAACTCTTTCATTCCAGCGTGGTAATACGCTTCCGCTGACCCGATCGCTGCATTATTCAACCCATCGGGTTCAGGCGCCGCGTATGCATAGTACGCAGGCTCGCTGACCGCTTCGCCGCCGCACCAAAAGCCATGGCTGATGCATGCATGAGAATACGCCTCCTGAGTCACAGGGTCCGCATCCTTTCGCTTCGGGGCTCGCTCACCGTCGAATCGGGTAGTCGCAAGGTCAAAACTTCCCCAAAAGAAATGTACCGGACTTGCCTTGCCAACAAACTCTGATCTGAACTCTTTGAACACCTGGTCTGTCCATTGCAGGATGGATCTGAAGCGTTCGATATATTCTCGATCGTACGACTTGTGGGTCCGATCCTCAGTAAACCGGATCGGATCTTCAAATTCGACCGGCATCGGCCAAATGTTTATTTCAAGTCCAAAGTTCTCAAGTTTCTTCATTACCTCGTGGTAGAAATCGGCTACCGCCATTGGCTCCAAGCTGATCGAACTTTCACTGCCGTCGTCGATTCGAATAATAAATCTATGGTCGACCAGGTCGAATGCCAGATCGAAAGCTCTCCCGCGCACGTTCAATGGTTTAGTTAATAGCCCACGCGGCGTGACCCGCATGGTGGCATTCCAATAGTGGTTTATGAGAGGTGTCGTGGCTAGAGCGATCTTCCCTGCGACTTGTGTCCACATGTGAAGCGTGTCGAGAGTATCCTTCCACTCTTTGAGCGGCAGTTCGGGAAGTTTTTCCATAATATTCACCAATTGCGGTCATCGGGAGTTACCGAATAACAGCAGGATAAATTGATTTGAGTACGTTGGAAACTGAATAATCATAATATTTAAAGACTAGAACGAAAAACTCCGCGTGTTTTAGGGGAAATCGCTGACTCAAACGCGCCGGAAACCAAGCCGGCATCTCTTTGACAGTGGCCCGAATCAGCGTTACTATTACAGTTTTGTTATCGTCTGTGCTTTTCAGGTACTAAAGCTTAATAAGGAGTTTTAAACATTGAGTAACGGAAATTTTTTGTTTACGTCCGAATCGGTCACCGAAGGCCACCCGGACAAAATTGCTGACCAGATCTCTGACGCCGTCCTCGACGCCATCCTTGCACAGGATCCGACGGGCCGCGTTGCATGCGAAACCCTCGTCACCACGGGTTTAGCGGTCATTGCTGGTGAAATAACGACCAAAGCAACCATCAATTACAAACAGATCGTTAGGGATACGATCCATGAGATCGGTTATAACGATGCGAGCTATGGTTACGACGCGAATACCTGCTCAGTAGTCGACGCGGTAGGCACTCAGTCACCCGATATCGCGCAGGGCGTCGACACAGGCGGAGCCGGCGATCAGGGTCTTATGTTCGGCTTTGCCTGCAACGAAACGCCCGAGCTCATGCCGCTTCCGATCCAGCTCGCACACAACTTGACCAAAAAGCTGTCGGATGTACGCCGCAGTGGCGAACTTAATTATTTACGGCCTGACGGCAAGTCTCAGGTCACGATCGAATACCGCGACGGACGGCCGTTTCGTGTTGAAGCTGTCGTTATCTCTACTCAGCATTCAGACGATGTATCGACTGAACAGCTTCGCAAGGATGTCGAAGAAAAGATCATTCGATCGACAGTGCCAGCCGACCTGCTCGATGAAAATACTAAATTTCATATCAACCCGACAGGCCGATTCGTTATCGGCGGCCCAATGGGGGATGCCGGTGTAACGGGACGGAAGATCATTGTCGATACATATGGCGGCTATGCCCCGCACGGGGGCGGTGCCTTTTCAGGTAAAGATCCAACGAAGGTCGACCGTTCAGCCGCATATATGGCTCGTTATATCGCAAAGAACATCGTTGCTGCCGGATTGGCCGACAAATGCACTGTTCAGCTCGCATATGCGATCGGGGTTGCTGAACCGGTTTCGGTCTATGTGGATACCCATGGAACTGGAAAAGTGGACGAGGACAAGCTTGCCGAGGCAGTTCGAAAGAATTTCGCATTGACGCCCAAGGGCATCATTGAAATGCTCGATCTTCGACGGCCGATCTTTAAAGAAACGGCCAGATTTGGCCATTTTGGTCGTGAAGGTTTTTCCTGGGAAAAGACCGACAAGGCCGATGCCCTGCTCGGAGCTCTCAGCAACGGAGCCGCCGTCTAGCGATTTTTTAAGCGTTTCGCGGAATTTCTTGGTTCAGTTTTACGCGTTAAGATCTGAACCGCAAAAAGTGCACGAGCGAATACGACGTGCAGTAAATCGAATTTCTAAAAGAGGATCTATTTCAAATGCCGAAAGAAGGACTTTCAATGCACTACGACATTAAGGATATTAACCTGGCGCCACAGGGCAAACAACGGATCGAATGGGCGGATCGCGAGATGCCCGTCCTGCGTCTTATCAGAGAGCGTTTCGAATCCGAAAAGCCATTAACGGGCGTAAAACTCGTCGCTTGTGCACACATTACGACCGAGACGGCAAATCTGGCCCGCACGCTGCAGGCCGGCGGAGCCGAATCACTTTTGATCGCATCGAATCCGCTTTCCACACAGGACGACGTTGCCGCCTCCCTGGTCGCCGATTGGGGAATTCCGGTCATGGCTATTAAAGGCGAATCCACTGAGACTTACGTGGGGCATGTTAAAGCCGCGCTTGAGACCGATCCGAATATGATCATTGATGACGGTTCTGACGTTGTGGCGACCATGATCAAGACCCGGCCGGCACTGATCGACAACCTGATCGGC
>JBDTMQ010000023.1:0-4615 GCA_039934155.1 Acidobacteriota bacterium
CTTCGGGCTTTTTGATCTTGCCTAAAGTGCGAACGCTGGTTTCGGTCTGTCCCTCGTCGAGCCTCCCGCTCGGGAACTCTATGTTCTGTATCCGAAGAGCATTTGAAACCTCAGCGGCGGTTACGTTGTAAGCCCGCATCTTGTCGGGATCGACCCAGACGTTTATCTGACGTTCCTGACCGCCAATGATCGTGATCTGGCCAACGCCGTTAACGGACTCGATCCGCTCTTTGATCTGGTTCTTGGCGACCTCTGTGACATTTCTCAGCGTGGTAGGCGCCGAAACTGATATACGCAGCACGGGCGCTGCGTCAGTGTCGAGTTTCTGCACCGTCGGCTGTTTGGCCGTCTCGGGCAAGCGCGGGATGACGGTCTGGACGCGGTTCTCAACCTCCTGGGCGGCGACATTAACGTCCTTTTCCAGCACAAACGCGACAAAGACCTGCGAGATGCCCTCGATCGACGTGGAACGCAGCTCGTCGATACCGCTGATCGTGTTGACTGCTTCCTCGATCTTGTCAGTGATCTCGGTCTCGATCTCCTGCGGCGACGCGCCGGGATTGACGACCGTGACCGTAATGGTCGGAAAATCGATCTTGGGGAATAGATCAACGCCCAGACTCACGAAAGAGAAAAGACCAACGACCACAAGCGACAGGACCAGCATAGTCGCGAACACCGGCCGCTTAACACATATTTCTGCTAACCATTGCATAAAAATCTAGTCCAAGGTCCAGCCTCGGTGACCTTATTGTCTGACCAAAATTCCGTCCGTCAGGGCGTTAACATTACTGACGGCAACCGCCTCACCCTCTATGACGCCGGACTTGATCTGGATCATGTCATTTTCAAGTAATCCGAGCTGTACGAACTGCTCGCGGGCAGCGCCGTCCTTTACAACAAAGACACTGTTCGTGTCGCCAACCGTTTTTACTGCGGCGACAGGTATCATTACTGCCGGTTCCGGCTTTGACTGTGTGATTCTTACAGTGGCGAACTGCCCCGGTTTCAGCAATCCTTCAGTGTTCTGGATCTCAGCCTCGACGGACAGTGTTCGGGCCGTCACGTTCAGGCTCGGTGCCATCCGGACAACGGTTCCCGCGAACTTTCTATCGGGATAGGCACTTGTTTGCAGCGAAACGCCCTGACCGGTGGCCACCTTTCCGATCGACTGCTCGGGAATGTCGATCTTCATCCGCAGCGTCGATGTTCGTACGATCGTTGCCACTTTCGAATTCGGAGCGCTTGGCGAAATATACTCCCCGACATCGGCGACGCGTTCGGAAACATAACCGCTGATCGGAGCATAAATGACCGTATCGACAACTGATTTTTGTGCTTGTTCGACCTGGGTTTGACCCGTGGAAACAGCGGCTTTGGCGCTTGCGACCGTTGCCCTTGCCGCATCGACCGCCGCCTGGGCGGTGCCGATCGCCTTGATCGCTACGGCAGCGTTCGAACGCGCCTCGTCCAACTGTCCCAAAAGCTGGTCGCGCTGAGCTTTTCGCTGGTCATAGATCGACCGCGACACATCGCCGGACTCAACCAGCCGCTCGGCTCTTTGCAGCTCTTTTTCGGCGAGAATAAGCTGTGCCCGGATCGACTTGACCTGCGAAAAATCCTCGATCTTAAATGTTTCGCCATCGCCTACACCAAGCCGGGCTTGTGTCTGGCGAAGGCTTGCGATCGCCTGTTGAACACCTGTCTCGGCCTGCTGCACAGCTTTTCTTTGCTGTTCGAGCTGGGCGCGTGCCTGATCGAGACGTATCGCCGCGTCACGCCGGTCGAGCCTGACCAGTACATCGCCCTGTTGAACGTAACTGCCGATATCGAAATTTACCTCGGCGATCTTACCCGCGACCGCCGGAGCAACGTCCGTCTGGGCGTCACTCGCAAGATTACCGGTCGCCTCGATATAGGTCGGAATGGGTTTGATCACTGCCTGAGCCGTGGTTACGTCGACAACCGTCGGCTGAGTGTTGACGTTGCCAGCGTTGGCCGTATTCGCCGAGCCGCAGCCGGACGAGATCAGGACCAAGGCGGGCAGGATCAACGACAGGGAAAAAAATAAGTTCTGAACTCTCATGATTTTCGTTTTGAGTCGTGGAGCAAATAGGATCGGATCAGGATGCTACGCCTCGCAGCAGGATCTCGGCAAAATTCTTAGCCGCTTCCTCGTTGCTAATGTCGAGCACCTGCCGCCTCTTGTCCCATAAGATATTATTAAGCGAGTGATTTATCAGCATTCCCATAAACGCTCTGACGACGATCTTTGGTTCGATTTGACGGAACGCCCCGTCCTTCTGACGTATCTTTATATAGCTCCCGATAAATTCATAAATGTGCGAGACGAATTGTCCAAAAAAACGTGCCGCCAATTCGTGCTCCTCCAGTGCGGAGTAGAACAGAAGCCGCATAAAGCCGACCTCTTCCTGATGCTTGTTCAATGCCTGAAGTGCGATGGTAAAAAAAACTGTGTAGTCGTCCTTTTCTTTCATCGCTTTTTGCAGCGTTTCGTTGCCTTCCCAGGGAAGCCTATGCAGCCCGTCATGACAGGTCTTGTTACCGATGATCGCCGCATAAAGCTCATCCTTGGTCGAAAAATGGCGGAATACCATAGCTTCCGACACTCCCGCCGCCCTTGCGATCTGCTTAGTGGTAGTGCCGCTGAAACCATGTTTTGAGAAAAGGTCGACCGCCGTGCTAAGTATCTGCGCACGCCGCTCATCGCCCTTCATCCGCCCGCCATGGTCACAATTTAATAGGTCTTTGATCAATTCTCGCTCCTTACAATTTCCGAAGTAAGTAAGTCCTTACTTCTATAAGATTGACTAGATTCTCACCTGACGAATCAGTTGTCAAGTGAGCTTAAAATTCTTGCGAGCTGGGCTGAATTTACGCGAACGGTAGCCTGCGGGTGGAACATTCCGGCCCCGAATTTCGTTACAACGATTGGATCCCGGATAACATCCGAAAGATTCGAAACCGGCAATAATTGACGGGGCTATTATTCAGATAAGGAGAGGTTGAAAATATGTCGGAATTTGAAGCAGAGGTTAAGAAAGCGGAAAAGGAACTGGAACAGGGATTAGTTCCGGTCGTGCCCGAAGAGGGCGAGCCGGGCAAAATACTGGACGATGAATTTTTAGGAGATTTGAAAATGCAGGCACAGGAATACGGCCAAAAGCTACAGGATGCGGCCGTGAAAGCAAAAGATTACGCAGGGGAGACATTTACCCGGGCAAATGACAAGTTCAAGGAATTGCAGAGCAAGGATCCGAAAGAGCTGGTCGAGGATGCAAAGGAATTTGCGAGGCAGAAACCGGGTCAGACGATACTGATCTCGGCCGCGATCGGCCTCGTTCTGGGATTTCTACTAAAAGGGCGTCGTTAAACCGTACGTTCAGCCAAGGTATTAATAAAAAAGGCGGCCTTTGCGGGCCGCCTTTTTATTTATGCCGTTAGCCGGCGATCTCTTGTCCATGGATGAGCCGGCGTGTCCTGTCGCCGAAAAGCACGTCGATCTTCTGCACGTCGAGCACGGCAGTGACTTCGCCCTGACCAAAGGTCGAATGCAGCATCGACTGACCCTTTTTATATTTGCGGGTCCGATCATATGGCGAGGCCGTTTTCGACCCGGACATCGCTACCGATGTTTTAACGCCGCGACTAAACGTACTGGATGTTGAGCAAACGCTGCAAACGGCAGAAGTTATCTTGCCGAGCTTTGTTGCGTTTTGCACCGTATGGTCCTGCTCGGTCTCACAGGACGAGCACATCATTTTCAACGAATCACCGACTGAATACTTTTCTACTTTCATAAATTAGATCTTCCTTTTCTACCTCCCGCGACGCGGCCGGAACGATCGAAACGTTCGTTTTGCCGTCGGCTTTGCCGCCACGCGGGTTTCCGCTATGGCAATTCCGCCAAAGTCAGGCAGCACGACGCGTTCCACCTTCTGTCCTGTCAGCTTTTCGATGGCACGCATTGAATGCTCTTCAGCGGTCGTAAACAGCGTTATTGCGCGCCCTTTATTGCCAGCCCGGCCTGTTCGGCCGATCCGGTGAACATAGTCCTCCGGAACCTCGGGAATGTCATAGTTTATCACATGTGAGACACAATCGATATCAATTCCTCTGGCAGCTACGTCTGTCGCCACAAGGACGCGGGTCCGGCCGGACTTAAAGCTTTTTAGCGCCGTCTCACGCTGTGATTGCGAACGGTCGCCGTGGATCCTATTCGACTTATGGTCCCGTTTTTCAAGAATGTGGGCGATCCGGTCCGCGCCGCGTTTGGTACGCGTAAATACCAGGACGCGTTCCCAATCTTCCCTTTCAAGCAGGTCGAGCAGAAGGGGCATTTTAGACTGCTGAGCCACCGGATATGCCGTTTGTTCGACCATCATGGCCGCATTTCCGCGTCGTCCGATCTCGACGAACACAGGATCTTTGACGATCGAATGGGCGATCCTTTCGATCTCGGGTGCCATTGTCGCCGAGAAAAACAGTGTTTGCCGTTTTTCGGGTACCGCTTTTACGATTCGTTTGATCGCGGGCAAAAAGCCCATGTCGAGCATTCGGTCGGCCTCATCCAGTACCAGGGTGCTGATCTTTG
>JBDTMQ010000024.1:0-7551 GCA_039934155.1 Acidobacteriota bacterium
GGACCAAGGCCATAATACCGGTCTCGCCTATCGACCTCGATCCGCCTCGAGTCAGCGTCGAGACGGCGGTCCCGGAAGCGTTGAAGAATCGGCCGGAAATATCTCAGCTTGAAACAAACGCTGAGGTGAACCGGATCGATCAGCGGTACTTTCGCGATCAGACAAAGCCCCAGATCGATCTGATCGGCACGTATACGTCACAGGGCCTCGCCGGAACGCCAAATCCAAACCGTACCGTTCCGCAAAACCTGGCAGGCGGTTATCTGAATTCGCTCGGCAATTTATTCGGCCAGGATTATCCGACGTATCGTGTCGGTTTCGCGATCTCGCTGCCGTGGGGCAATACGACCGCCAAGGCTAATTTGGGCCGGTCGCTGGTTGAAGCTAACCGGATCAGGAATCAGCGGGCGCAGGTAGAACAGACTATCGAGGCCGAGGTCAGAAACGCGATCCAGGCTCTTCGTTCGGCCGAGGCACGACTTGCATCGGCTCTTGCTGCACGCACGGCAGCCGAACAGCTTGCCGAGAGTGAGCAGCGGCAATTTCGCGCGGGCACGGCCACCTTTTTCCTTGTCTCCCAGCGTCAAACAGAGCTTCTGTCCGCTCGCGGCCGTGAGCTTCAGGCACAGACCGACCTCAATCGCGATATCTCTGAGTTTCAGCGTGCCACCGGCACCACCTTATCGGCGAACAACGTCACAGTTTCGAGCAGCGGCGAACTCCGTCGTGGTGACAGCGCCCGTCGAACAGCCACCTCGGCCCGGTTTTTTAAGCTGCCCCCTGCCACTTCAAAACACTAGTCAGCAGTCAAAATACATCGGTTCGTGGCCGCCGTTCGTCACGAAATTTCACCGTTTCGTAACAAATTGAAACCTTTTACCGCGGCTTTCGAATAGAATATAATTCGAAACGAACACCCGAATTATCAGTGAGGACATTATGAAAGCAATATTTATAAAGGCAGCCGCGGTTGTTTCGCTGGCAGTCTTTGTCTCGGTATCAGCGACGACTATCGGAGCACAATCGGCCCGCGGTACGGGCATCAACGTGCCGGTCACATATTACAAATTACCAAACGGGCTTAAGGTTGTGCTTTCACCCGAAAAGAGCGCACCGCTGACCACGGTTGCCGTTTACTACAACATCGGTTTTCGCATTGAGCCGCGCGACCGCACTGGTTTTGCGCACCTTTTCGAACATTTGATGTTTCAAGGATCTAAGAATCTGGGCAAGCTCGAATTCATCAAGCTCGTCGAGAGTAACGGCGGCGTCTTGAATGGTTCGACGCGGTTCGATTTCACTAACTACTATGCTGTTGTGCCGTCGCATAAACTCGAGACGCTTTTGTGGGCCGAGGCCGACCGGATGCGCGGTCTGGATATTACACAGGCCAACCTTACCAATCAGCAGGGCGTCGTCGGGAACGAGGTCAAGGTCAACGTGCTTAACCAGCCTTACGGTACATTCCCCTGGATCGATCTGCCGATGGCAGCTTTTACCAACTGGTACAATTCTCACAATTTCTACGGCGAACTCAAAGATATCGAATCGGCCACTTTGGGCGACTCGAAAACATTCTTTGACAAGTATTATTCACCGCAAAATGCGGTGCTGGTCGTGACCGGCGATTTTGCAGAACCGGAAGCAAAAGCCTGGGTCGAGAAGTACTTTGCAAAGATACCGGCGCAAAAGCCGGAGCCTATCCCTGACCTGACCGAGCCAAAACAAATAGAGGAAAAGATCGTGACCCGGACGGACAAGCTGGCTAAAAAGCCGGCGATCGGCTTTGGATATCAGATGCCGAAACGCGGAACGCCCGAGTATTACGCAATGGGTCTTTTGGACCAAATACTGCTTCAGGGCGAGGACAGTATGCTGTATCAGGAGCTGGTAAAAAATAAGAATTACGCCAGCGGGCTCAACGGCGGCATAAATGGTTATCTCGGGAATATGTTCAATTACAACGGCCCGATGCTTTTCTCTGTCGATCTGATCCATGACGAGAAATATACGCCGCAGGAGATACTTGCCGCGAGCGACGCCGTTATATCAAATGTCCAGAATAAACCCGTCGATCAGGCAACTATCGATCGGGCACTGGTCAAACTTCGGTCGGGCCTTTATGACACGATGACGCAATTCGGCGGCGTCGGACGTGCCGACCTGCTCGCATGCTTCGCGCTCTTTGACGACAAACCTGACAACATCAACCAGATCGAGGCGAATTTTCGCAAGGTAACGCCGGCCCTGATCCAGAAAACGGCAAAGGATTACCTCCGCAAAACTAATCGCACTGTAGTTATCCTCAATGTCGACAAACAAGAAAAGGCAGCGGAATAAGGAGCTATGAAAAAGGTGTATAGACAAAAGTTAATGGTAACAAGCAAGTCGGTTTTACGTCGGATGGTTCTGTGTTTCGGTGCAGCAGCTTTGGTCCTGTTCGTGGTTTCGACCGACCTTTACGGTCAAAAAGAAACACCGCCCGCGGGCGGCCAGCCAAAGCCTTTTGTGTTTCCGAAACAGGACACCTTCACGCTTCCAAACGGAATGCGTGTAACGCTGGTCCAATACGGTTCCGTACCGAAAGTGGCGGTTCAGGCTGTCGTTCGTGCAGGATCGCTAAATGAAAAGGTTTCTCAGCGTTGGATCTCGGACGTGGTCGCAACGATGCTCAAGGAAGGCACCACTACGCGAAGTGCTGAACAAATCGCGCGCGAAACGGCTGAGATGGGCGGTACGATCTTCGCGAATGCAGGTTCAGATAAGACAGCGATCGGCGGCGAAGTGCTGTCGGAGTTCGACACGCGGTTCATCGATCTTATTGCAGATGTGATTCTTCATCCAAAATTCGCTGCCGACGACCTTGAAAAGATACGGGCCAACAAACTTCGCGAACTTTCCATAGCAAATGCACAAGCTGGGAATCAGGCTTGGGAGAAATTCCGACAAGTGGCATTTGGTTCGCACCCGTATGCGGATATCTTTGCGACCGAAGCCGTGGTCAAGACCTACACATTGCCGGATGTGAAAGCATTTTACGCCGGCGAATACGGCGCGCAGCGGACGCAATTATATGTGGTTGGACAGTTTGACGCCGGAAAAGTGCGCTCAGCCGTCGAGAAAGCTTTTGATGGTTGGAAGAAGGGACCTGAGGCTATCAGGAATGTGCCCGCAGTAACCGGTCGTCGTTCGCTTTCGACCATTGATCGGCCTAATGCGCCTCAATCGACCATCTATATGGGGGTGCCTGCTGTTTCACCGTCCGACCCTGACTTTGTTAAGTTTACGGTAATGGATTCGCTTCTCGGAAGCTCATTCGGATCGCGTATCACGTCGAATATTCGAGAGAACAAAGGTTACACATACTCGCCAGGCAGCTTTGTTTGGAACCGTTATAAGACCGGATATTGGGTCGAAAGTGCGGACGTCACCACTGAATCGACAGGCGCGTCGATCAAAGAGATCCTGTTTGAGATAGACCGATTGCAAAAAGAGGCGCCGAGCGACGCCGAGCTGCAGGGAATAAAGAATTATCTCGTCGGCATTTACGTGCTGCAGAATTCAACCCGGACCGGCGTGATCGGTCAGCTCGAGAACATGAATTATAACGAACTGGACAAGAATTATCTGGATACGTACGTCCAAAAGCTGACGGCCGTAACAGCCAGGGACGTTCAGGACATGGCCAAGAAATATTTGATGCTCGACAAGATGACGATGGTCGTCGTCGGCGATAAATCGAAGATCGATGCGCAGCTCGATCCGTACGAAGTACCCTAGGGCTTTATCGAGTTATCAGTTTGGTTTTCTGTGGTGTCTGAAAGCCGGGAGTTTTCGCCAATAATGCGTTGTATTCTATTTAGCCGGCCGGCAAAACCTGAAAGGGTGACGTCGTCCGGCTTTGTTGTTGTTCGATCGACGCGCCGGCGGTCGCGGCGTGTTGAACGAAGAAGGATCTGAAAGCTGTCGACGAAGAGGTTCATATACTGAAGCCGCCCCGCGTAAGCATTGCGTCGAAGCCGGTCTTGTCCACTGATTTGATATACGCGTCGCGCGGTTCAACCAGGCCATTTTTTACCAGTTCGAACAACGCATCGTTCAGCATGACCATGCCGTGATTCTTACCGGTTTGCATCGCCGACGGAATTTGAAATGTCTTGCCTTCGCGGATCAGATTGCTGATCGCCGGCGTGACGATCAAAACCTCGAGAGCGGCGACACGACCGCCGCCTTTCTTCGGTAAGAGCGTCTGAGCTATCACGCCTTTTAATGATTCTGACAACATGACGCGGATCTGCTGTTGCCGGTCGGCCGGGAATTGATCGATAATGCGGTCGACGGTCGACGCCGCGGTCGTTGTGTGAAGTGTTCCAAAAACCAGGTGGCCTGTCTCCGCCGTCTCGATCGCGATCGAGATCGTTTCAAGGTCGCGCATTTCGCCGACCAACAGGATATCGGGGTCCTCGCGAAGTGCGGCCCGCAGCGCATTTTTGAAAGAATCGGTGTGGTTATGTACCTCGCGTTGATTCACAAGGCAATTGATATTTTCATGGACGAACTCGATCGGGTCTTCGATCGTGATTATATGCTCGTCACGATTTTGGTTGATATGGTTGACCATCGCGCAGAGCGTGGTCGATTTGCCCGATCCGGTCGGTCCGGTAACAACGACAAGTCCTTTTGAAAGATCGCACAACCCGAGAATGTGCGAGGAAAGGCCGATCTGATCCGCGGTAGTCATTTTTGACGGAATAATGCGAAAGACACCGCCCATCCCCTTTCGGTCCATGAAAACATTACATCGGAACCGCGCCAGACCCTGGATCTCGTAGGCAAAATCGGTATCATGCCTCGCTTCGAACTCATCGCGGTTCTTTTCGGGCATTATCGTTGACAGCAATTCTGGCATTCCGTCACCGGTAATAGATGGATGAGTACCTTCGAGAGGAGTGATTCGACCGTCCTTTCGGATCATTGGCGGCATGCCGACCGACAGATGAAGGTCGGATGCCCCAGCCTTTGCCATCGCCCGAAACAGAACGTCAATTTGCTCGTTTATGAATCCGTCGTCATAAGCATTTTCGATAACACCGGGATCGAGCGGAACTTCGGCTGCTTCCGGCTCCGGTGATGGGACATATTCCTCGGCCGGGGGAACGAATCCGTTCAGGTTAAAGTCGTAATCTTCCGCTTTTTCGTCGACCGCTGCAGCCGTTTCCACCACACTCTGCGCCTCAGGTTCGTTTGCTAAAGGTGCTGAGATATCGACCGGCGCCGACGGCAGATCGCTAAGATCTGAGCCAGCGGGGTCCACCGTTCCTGCAGCAGGAGCCGCACCGCTCACCCCTGTTGCCGGAGTAACGATGACCTTAAATCCCGAAGGTGATTTTTGCACCACGAAGTCAAAATTCCCCAAATTATGAGGATGCATGAATCGAACTTCGGGCTTGTTGGGAAGTTCCTGCTTGATATCCGCCGGAATAAGCGGAAAGACCATCATGCTGATCTGCGTTCCTTTCAGCGGTGTCGTTGACAGATCGGCAGGCCCATTGGCCGAGAGGACACACGGGTTTTTGTTCGGCTCAAGGCGAAGCTCATAGCCTGAGGTCGACAATAGCGAATGCAAAAATTCGTTTAGCTTTTCCATCGGGTTTGGCGGACGAGGTATAAATTCGGTGAGTGAGAATCGTGGTGTACAGGAGGGTCAATGATTAAACCGGACTAAAGAATAACATGTTTTAACACGAAATGTAACAAAAAATACTCTGTCAGATCGACACGGCTTCGCGATATTCACCCCAAACCTTTCGCAAGCAATGACTTATCTCGCCAACGGTGACGCTGCTTTCTACGCACGCCAGGATCTTAGGCAAGAGATTAGCGGTTCCTGTAGCGGCTTCTTCCAGATCGGCGAGGGCAAGCGAGACTGCCGGAGTACTCCGCCGCTCACGAAGGGAGCGCAGGCGCTCGTTCTGATCACGTTCTACCTCTGGATCGATCTTAAGGATCGGTATTTGTACCTCTTCTTCGGATCTGAACTGATTGACCCCGACTACCACGGCGTCGCCTGTTTCGACCGCTTTCTGGAATTGATAGGCAGCCTCCTGGAT
Source organism: Acidobacteriota bacterium (assembly GCA_039934155.1). Taxonomy (GTDB): domain Bacteria; phylum Acidobacteriota; class Blastocatellia; order Pyrinomonadales; family Pyrinomonadaceae; genus OLB17. Next base: position 6,111 of record JBDTMQ010000024.1, read on the forward strand.
TTCTCTCTGAACATATCCTGATTCGATGGCCCGCAGCATTCCGCCCATGTCATCGATCTTTCGAATATATTCAGCGGCCAGCTCTTCTATCCGGCTCGTTAATTCCTCGACCGCATAGCTGCCGGCAAAAGGATCGACCGTATCGGCTATCCCGGATTCATTGGCTATCACCTGTTGTGTACGAAGGGCGATTCGGGCCGCGTTCTCGGTGGGAAGTGAAAGGGCCTCATCCATCGAGTTGGTGTGCAGGCTTTGGGTGCCGCCGAGGACCGCCGCAAGCGCCTGGATCGTCGTCCTGACCACATTCACTTCAGGCTGTTGTGCGGTAAGCGTCGACCCAGCGGTTTGAGTGTGGAACCTAAGCATCATCGAGCGAGGGTCGTCTGCTTTGAACCGTTCTTTCATGATCCGAGCCCACAGCCGGCGGGCCGCGCGGAATTTTGCGATCTCTTCGAGCAAATTGTTATGGGAATTAAAGAAAAAAGAGATCCTGGGTGCGAAATCGTCGACCTTAAGGCCAGCCGAGACAGCCGCCTCTACATAGCAGATCGCGTCGGCCAGGGTGAAGGCGACTTCCTGCACCGCTGTCGATCCGGCCTCCCGGATGTGATAACCCGAGATAGAGATGGTGTTCCAGTTCGGGACCTCGGCGGCACAGAAGGCAAAGGTATCCGTGATAAGCCTGAGACTCGGCTCCGGCGGAAAAATATAGGTTCCGCGCGCTATATACTCCTTCAATATGTCGTTCTGGATAGTTCCGCTGACCTGATCAAAGCTGACGTTCTGTCGGCGGGCGACTGCCAGATACATACACAAGAGCGTTGAGGCGGTCGAATTGATCGTCATCGACGTCGATACACGGTCTAGAGGTATTCCGTCAAACAGCGTCGACATATCCTCAATGCTGTCGATCGCCACGCCCACCTTCCCGACCTCGCCGGCGGCTAAAGGATCGTCAGAGTCAAGACCTATCTGGGTCGGCAGATCGAAAGCCACGCTCAGCCCGGTCGTTCCCTGCGACAACAGATATTTATAGCGGGTGTTCGATTCTTCCGCCGTCGCGAATCCGGCATACTGCCGCATCGTCCAAAATTTTCCGCGATACATACTACGCCTGACGCCGCGGGTGAAAGGAAATTCGCCGGGTTCCGCTATATCGTCCTGGTAATTCTGCGCTCGCGTGTTGTAAGGATTGAAATCGTTGGGCAGCGGGATATTTGAAGAAGTTTGAAACGCAGGCCGCCGTTCTTTCGACATAATTTGCCTAGATTATCATATAGGCCGCAGATTTTTGACTATCAGCGGTCGGGTCGCGTAGCATCTAGATTTGCATCTAATAACAACATCGTGTCGATCAATAGAAGATTCCGACCGACGTCGCCCAAACTTGAACTATTATAACTACTTTACTGAGATCGAGGATGCCTTCGTCCGGCGCCGT
>JBDTMQ010000025.1:0-5262 GCA_039934155.1 Acidobacteriota bacterium
ACCACAGGTCCCGATGGGCCGAAGCTATGAACGCTCGGATCTTTTCGGAGGCGACGAAGCGCCGGCAAAGTCCCGTTCGTCTATCCTTATTCGAAATGCTGCCGGGCGTCGCGTTTCCAGGGGGCAAAAGTTCGCGTTGTCCGCCGGCCAAGCTTCGGGGTGGATCGCGAAGAATCAGGCTAAGGTGATAGCCGAATACCCGGACGGGACGGCCGCTGCATTTGTCACAAAATTCGGCAAGGGAAGCGTGTTGACGATCATGCCTGATGCGGCTGAGGCGGCCGCACGGTTTCCCGCTCTTACCCGGGATATTCTCGATCTTGCATTGGCCGCGGCCGGCCGGCCCGCATTGTTGGATGTGACGGGTTCGAATGAGAATGTTGAAACATCGGTTAGGCATTCTGATGATGGCGTCTATTTTTCGTTCGTGAATGAGAATGACCGCAATGTCACTCTGCGGGTCGGCCCGGGATCCGAAAGAAACGAATGTTTTAATATGAGTGCATCTGTTCCCCTGCCGGTTTCACTTGTCGGCGGTCGTTTGACCCTTCAGCTTGGGCCTCACCGGGCCGGTATTTGGGAGTGCAAACTCTCGCCCTGACTGCTGATCCTTCCTGAAACTACCGGTTTTTAAGGGCCTGTCGACCTCTCACAAAAAACTTTGACAAGAGTTTCATCTATGCAATATAGTCTTAATGTCGGCACATATGGCTGACATGGACCGATGCGGAATTTAAGTCTGGTAAAAAAGCTTTCCTACTTAAAGGAAGAACAAGAATATACCGGCGAGGTTCTGCTCGAATCCGTGGGGCTGGCACTTACGCGCGGCACTATAAACGAGATAGCGGGCGGGCCCAGTTCGGGAAAGACGAGCCTGATGTTATGCATACTCTCAAAATTAACTGCTGATGGCGAGATATGTGCGATCGTGGACGCAAGCGACAGCTTTGATCCGAGAACGGCGGTCCTGGGCGGCGTCGAGCTTGAAAATCTATTATGGGTCAAATGCGGTCGGGACATCGAAAAGGCCTTTATGGCAACTGACCATCTATTGCAGGCAAAGGGATTTGGAGTTGTCTGGCTAAATTTGAATGGATTATCGCCGCACCGCCTGCAGCTTGTTCCCAAAACCTATTGGTACAGGTATCGCACGCGGATCAGGGAAACCCCGACCCTGCTTTTAGTGACCGCGCCCGAGCCGTTGACAGGCTCGGCGTCGCACCAGTCATTTCTTTTTTCACGCTCACGCACGCTCTGGTCGGGCAGCGGCCGCTTTAAGCTGCTGAGAGAATTTCAAATTAGCCTGAATTCACGCAAGCAGTTTCTGGGCGAGCCCTTGCGGACAAAGATAGAGGCGGACCATACCGATGTCTAAACTCTATGCGTGCATAGTTTCGCCGGACATGAAACGCGATCGCGAGGCGCTGCTTCTGACCGCCCGCCGGTTCTCGAATTCGATCGAGGTCGGCGAGGACACGATCTTATTTGACGTAAGCGGACTGGAACGCCTGCTCGGGAAACGTGAGCTTCTCGAGCAGAAGATAGTCGAACAGCTTCGGCAAAACAGCATAGCGGGCAGCGTGGCCGTGGCCGGCACGGTCGATACGGCCGTTTTATTGGCACGCCGTCAAAGAATTGACGATCAGCCCGCCGATCCTTCCGAGGCGATCCGTCAGCTGCCGCTTCAGGGCCTTGAAATAGAACAGGATACACTGAACATATTCAACAGCCTGGGATTGTATACGGTGCGCGATCTGCTCGATATTCCGCCGGAAGAATTGGTCGGCCGTTACGGACGCGAATTTCGACAGGTTATCGATGTGATCCAGCAAAGGGGAGCATCGCTGCTAAAACCGAATATCAGGGAAAGCCGGGTTTACTGGGGCTATGAGCTGGATCTTCCGGTCGAAGACGTCGAGCAGTTGATATTTATTCTAAATCACGGCCTGGATGACCTGTTGGGACGCGTGTCCCATTACGGATTCAGCACCGAGCATCTGGATATTTCTTTTAAGCTGAATAACAGGACCACTAAGGATTATTCGATCAAAACATCGTTTCCAACACTGGAAAAGACCTTTTGGCTAAAGCTTGTGAACCTGCGCGTATCGCTTGACCCGCCGGAATCGGGCATTCTGTCGGTCAATGTCACATCGCACTTTACAAAACCCCGCCCGTCACAACGCGGGCTGTATGCGGTATCGCGGCCCGAGCCCGAAAGCCTGCTGCTGACCGTTAACAAATTAAAAAAGCTGGCGGGCGAAGAAAATATCGGCGTGCCCGTTATTGTTGACCAGCGCCTGGCCGAGGCGTTTGCCCTTGACGCCGAGAGTTTGCCGGTCGGCAGGGAAAGGGCCGGCGTACGTCTCGAAAAACCGATAATTGCGTTCAGCTATTTTCATCCGCCGGTCCGCACCGAAGTCCTTGTCCGGAACGGCCGTCTGATCTTTCTCAAGACCTCGCGGTTCAGTGACAGGGTCGTTGAATACAGCGGCGTATGGCGGGCCAGTTCCACATGGTGGGACAGATCCTGGAAAACGCACGAATGGGACGTTGAGGTTGCAAATAACGGTATCTATCGTCTTTGCCGGATCGGCAGCGAATGGTTTCTGAAAGGCGAATACGACTAAGCGATGTTTTACGAGCTGCACACAAGATCGGCTTTCAGCTTTCTCTCATCCGGCTCACAGCCCGAGAGCCTGATAGAGCGCGCCGCCAGGCTGGATATCGCCGGGGCCGCATTGTTTGATCGCGACACAGTTGCCGGCGCCGTGAGATTTCATTTTGAGGCTAAAGAACGAGGCCTGAAGCCGATGATCGGCTCAGAGATCACAATGGATGACGGCAGCCTTTTGCCGCTGCTGCCGATCGACCTGCGGGGCTATCAAAATCTCAGTAAGCTGATCACGACCGTCAAGCTGCGAAGCAAGAAGGGTGAGCATTTTGCGACCAGAAACGATATCGAGGAATACTCGTCGGGACTTTTATGTTTCACGGGCGGTGCAGACGGATTTCTTCATAAGAGCCTAAAGAACGGCAGCGGACAGACCGATGCGGCATGGCTCAAATACGTTTTTGACGACCGACTTTATATCGAGCTGCAGCGACATCATCTCAGGCACGAAGAGGCCGCAAATCAATCGCTGCTCGGGCTGGCTCATAAGCTGCACATTCCTTATTTTGCCAGCAACGGCGCTTATTATGCCGACAGCCGAGACCGTGAGCTGTTCGATGTTTTTACCTGTATAAAAAATCACTGCACGATCTATAAGGCCGGCCGTCTGCTTTCGGAAAATAACGAGCGTTGTCTTAAACCGGAGAGCGAGATGCTGATGCTTTTTGAGGATCAGCCCGAGGCTGTCGAACACACGGCTGATATCGCCGCCCGTATAGATTTCTCGATGGATGAGCTTGCCTATACGTTTCCGGATTATCCGGTGCCGACGGGCGAGACGATGGATTCGGTGTTAAGAGCAAAAACGGAGCAGGGAGCCAGGGAAAGATATCGCGACAGCAAACAAGAGATAAAAGATCAGGTCCAGGGGCGGCTGGATAAAGAGCTTGCGACCATTCGAATGAAAAAGCTGGCCGGATATTTTCTGGTCGTGTGCGACATCTCAGATTTTTGCAAAAGCGAAAAGATACTTTCCCAGGGACGCGGATCGGCGGCAAATTCGGTTGTCTGTTACAGCCTTGGGATCACGGCTGTCGAGCCGATCGAACACAAGCTTTTATTCGAGCGTTTCTTAGCGGAAGGATACGAGCGATATCCCGACATCGACATCGACCTGCCGTCGGGCGATGACCGCGAAAAAGTGATCCAGCATGTTTACGCCAAATTTGGCCGACGCAATGCGGGCATGACGGCCAATGTCATCTCTTACCGGGGCAAATCGGCCATTCGCGAGGTCGGCAAGACCTTTGGTTTTGACGAGAGTGAGCTCGGCCGGCTCTCGAAATTGAATGCTAATTACGAAAGCTTTGTCGGGGATGAGTTGCACCGCCGGTTAAAGGAACAGGGATTTGATCCGGCCGACGACGTCAGGCTGCGCAAATTTGCCGATCTGTACACGCGAATTCTGGATTTCCCGCGGCATCTCGGCCAGCATTCCGGCGGGATGGTCGTATCGCTCGGCCGGCTGGACGGTATTGTTCCGCTTGAGCCGGCGTCGATGGAAAACCGCAATATCATTCAATGGGACAAAGATGATTGCGAGCGGCTAAAGATAGTGAAGGTCGATCTTTTGGGCCTGGGAATGATGGCGGTACTTCGCGATTCGATCGAGCTGATCGACCGGCATCACGGGCGAAAGCTAGACCTGTATCAGATCCCGCATGACGACCCGAAGGTTTTCGAGGCCCTGCAAAATGCCGACACGATCGGAATGTTTCAGGTCGAGAGCCGGGCACAGATCGCTTTTTTGCCAAAGTCAAAACCGAGGACGTTTTACGATATCGTTGTTCAGGTCGCGATCATTCGTCCCGGCCCGATCGTGGGCAATATGCTCAATTCGTATATCAAACGCCGCCAGGGCACCGAAGAGATCGATCATATTCATCCGTCATTAAAGCCAACGCTGGAACGAACGCTGGGCGTGCCGCTTTTTCAGGAGCAGCTTTTGAAAATTGCTATGGATATAGCCGGATTTTCGGGTTCAGAGGCCGAAGAGCTGAGACGAGCTATGGGTTTTAAACGGGCGGATAAAAAATTGGAAAAGATCGAGGTGAACCTTCGGGCCGGAATGACGCGCAATAATATCGACACGGCCACACAGGACACGATCGTTCAATGCGTCAAGGCATTTGCAAATTATGGCTTCCCGGAATCGCACGCCTTTAGTTTTGCATTGCTGGCTTATGCATCGGCGTATTTTATAGTTCATTACCGAGCAGCCTTCACGGCCGCCATGCTGAATAATTATCCGCTCGGATTTTATTCTGCCGCAACGCTTGTAAAGGACGCTCAGCGGCACGGCCTGCATTTTATTGCCATCGATATTAACCGGTCGCAGTATCTTTTTACCGTCGTCGATGTCGAAGGCGAAAAGCAGGTGAGGGTCGGATTGAAATATGTCCGCGGGCTGAGACAAGAGGTGGCCGAGATGATCGTTGCCGAACGTGACAGCCGCGGGCCGTTTGCCGGCGTCGAAGATCTGATCGAGCGCGTCCCGGCAATAAACCGCCGTGAGATACGTGCCCTGAGCCTGGCCGGAGCGCTCAATTTTGACAATACGGTCCATCGCCGGGCCGCTCTCTGGGAAT
>JBDTMQ010000026.1:0-2974 GCA_039934155.1 Acidobacteriota bacterium
CGGCAAGAACGATCGCGATCGGCTGCCCCTGAAAATGGACCTCGCCGTCGGCAAGCAGCGGTTCATCCGGCATGATCCCACCGATCTGATTTTCGCCGATCAGATCTTTGGCGGTGATAACACGAACGACGCCCTCGGATGTCTCGGCGTCTTTTGTGATCACCGAAAGTAGTTTTCCGTGAGCGACCGGCGAGTCGAATACACACGCGAACAGCGTCCCGCGAACGATCGGGATATCATCGAGATAAACACTCTCGCCGCGGACGTGTGATCTGGAATCGAGGTTTTTCATTCGCCTCTTGTAGAGTCTTTCTAAATTATCTGTACCTTACTCTTCGTGTAACTGTCGTTCTCGCTGTGACTTTTTATTCTTTGCATTTCCGGCGACAGCTCCAATCATAGCCGGTATACCGACGACAACCATGGTGACCATCAAGCCATGGAAGTAGTACCAATTATGAAACCCCGGAAAGTCTGCTTGCGACAAAATAAAAAGTACGAGACCCAAAACCACGGTTGCGCTGATAATCGTAACTACCCCGGAAAGCGGCAGAAACCTATGGACTGAAGCCGTGAATCCGAGTAAATATGATCCACTTACTACGGCCTATGAACCGAAGATATACATAGTGCTTTTTAGGAGATTCCATAGTTCGACTTCCATACTATTTGAATGGTTTCGGTTTTAACTCAATGCTCTCAATATCAGCTAAATCTTGATATCGGCCCGCCAGTCTCTTGTTTCGAATCAAATCTTCTTGTAAAAAACCGAAACACCGCGGAATTCATCCGAAGTTCGATTCTCCCAAGCCATTTCGAACTCGACGCCGTCTAACGTCATCATTACGTTGATGCGGCTGGGCGGCCGCCCCATTTGATAGAATCCCGGTTCAGCAAAATCCTTCTCGGTCAGGTCTTTGAGCGGTGCGCCGAAATCCCGTAACGCAGCGAAAACCCTTGAGGCATTCTCGGGAGAGGCTTCGATCCAGATATCAAGGTCCTTCGTGTATCGAGGCTCGGAATACACCATCACAGCGAAATCGCCCACGATCAGATACTTAACCTCGTGTTCGTTGAAAGTGTTCAACAGTTCTTTGAATTCTGGTGTCGCGAATTCCATTTTCCTGGTAATAAAGATGGATCAGTTCGAATGCCGCGTCGATGATCGCGGAAGTGCCTTGCCGCTGCCAGTATTCGATATCGAATGAGCGGTCCATGTCCTTGATGTTTTTGCCGTGCCGCACCATGGTGAAGTCGCCGTTTTCGCCTTCAATTACAAGCGTTTCCATATACTTATTATATCGCAGAATCACCGAATAATTCGAAAAAATGGGCTCGAAAAAGCTGGCGCAGCAACAGTCGTTTGTATTCTTCCGTGCCGCGAACGTCCGAGATCGGCGAGATCTCGGCGTCGATGATCTTTGCTGCTTTTTCGATCGTGTCGCGGTCGACGCGTCGGCCGATCAGGAACGACGACGTTTCTTTGAGATACAACGGGATGGGAGCTACGCCGCCGGCAGCGACCGATGCGTTTGTAATGAAATAGTCGATCTTCGGGCCGCGGGCTTGCACGTCGGGTTCGGCCAGCACGGGCGGTATCCATCCCGGCCCGGGCAAATGATCGACGGTAAGCGATATGGCGGTATTGACTGTCGCGATATCGAGATAGGTTCGCTTGCTGACCTTTTCAAAATTGAAATAGTGGCTGCCCTTCGGTTTTTTGAATAGGACCGTCGTGATGTATTCGCCGGGCGATCTTGTAAGCTGTTTGTAACCGAGATAGAGATTGCGAAGCTTGATCGTCCGCGTTGCGGCCTCTCTCACGGTCGGGCTACTGGCACGCTCCGCTGAGCTAAGTTCTATTTCAGAATCGAGAGCAAGAAACCAAACCGTCATGTCGCCGATCGGGGAGGCGTTGATGAAGTTCCCCGCGAGCGTGGCCATATTGCGGATCGGCGTAGACGAAATAAGTTTTAAATGTTTGTAAAGGTCGGGAAAGATCGAGTGCATCAGCGGCGACTCGAGCAGGTCGGTGACGGTTGCCGACGCGCCGATCTCGATTTTATCGCCGAGTTCGCGAATGCCGCGAAGAGCGTCATCATAAAAGACGTGTGAAGCCCCGCTTTCAACCATCGCATCCGGACGCTGCACGTAGACGTCCGTTCCGCCGCCAACGATCATGTTCGGAGTCCCGCCTTCAGGCGGCCGGCTGTTGGCCTGTTTGCGGGTCAGCCGATCAGCGATCTTGCGGAAATATAATGGTACCAATCCATCCGCGAACTGGCCGCCCGCTGACTTAGCCACCCCCCTCGCAGATACTGCGGCGGGGACCCCGGTCGGCGGTTCCGACAGGATCTTGCAGATCCGGTCCGCGGCCCGCTCGATGGACTTGTAGCCGGTACAGCGGCAGATATTGCCGTCGATGGCAGAGACGGCGGCTTCTTCGGGTGACGCTGCGCCGTCTCTCAAGGTCGGGCTGTTGAGATTGTCGAGACAAAAACTGGTCAGTGACATGACAAATCCAACGGTACAAAATCCACACTGGGTGCCGCTTTCGTCGATCAGGGCCTGCTGCACCGGCGTGAGGGAACCGTCCGACGGATTGATTCCTTCGATAGTGACGATATGCTTTCCGGCCGCATTTGCGATGGGCATCAGACACGAGGTCATTGATCGATAACGAACGCGGTCGCTTACCGGCTCACCGACCAGGATCGTACATGCGCCGCAATCGCCCTCACGGCATCCGATCTTTGTACCCTTTAGATCCTGGCGATAACGAACGAAATCAAGGACCGTCATGCCGGCAGGCACATCGGTCGAGATATCCTGATCGTTGAGGATGAATTCGATCATGAAATGGCGAAAGGCCGCGGAAGCGACCGCATTGACCAGGGGCGACCTCAAAATTTTCTAATGATGATCACGCCCGCGGTTATCAGCAATACGCCGCCGATCCGGGCCAGACTTACTT
>JBDTMQ010000027.1:0-8367 GCA_039934155.1 Acidobacteriota bacterium
ACCGTAAGAGCGCCTGCGACGGTCTCGAATGTAGTGTGCGGATTCGATTGCCTGGGCTTTGCGCTGGAAAGGCCGTTTGACGAATTAACGCTTAGAAAGATCGCGGGCCCGCCAAAGGTACGGATCATAAATCGTGATCAGTTCGGCTTGCCGGAAGCGCCTGAAAAGAATGTTGCCGGCGTAACTCTGCTGGCGATGCTCGACGCAGCCAATGTCGATTTCGCTTTTGAGCTTGAAAGCGCCAAGCAGATAAAGCCGGGCAGCGGCATCGGCTCGAGCGCGGCCAGCGCATGCGGTGCCGCGGTGGCGGCCAACGCTCTGCTCGACAATAGATATAACGCCGGTGAATTGATCGAATTTGCGCTCGAGGGCGAAAAACTTGCGTCGGGAGCCCGGCATGCTGACAATGTCGCACCGTGTATTCTCGGCGGCTTTATTTTAGTACGTTCGTCATCGCCGCTGGATATTGTCCAGCTCAGCTTTCCTAAGATATACGCGGCCGTCATTCATCCACAGATCGAGATCAAGACGGCCGAAGCGCGCAACGTACTGCCGGAAAATGTCCCGCTTGCAACCGCCGTTAGGAATTGGGCGAATCTCGGCGCGCTCGTTGCGTCGCTTGCCAGCGGGGATCTCGAACTTTTGTCCCGCTCGCTCGAGGACGAGATCGTCGAGCCCACACGCAGCCATTTGATCCCAAAATTTGCCGAGCTGAAAAATGCGTCGTTAGCGTCCGGAGCGTTGGGCGGCGGCATTTCGGGTTCCGGACCTTCGGTCTTTATGCTCACAGCCGATCTAGATACGGCCGGGCGGGTCGAAAAAGAAATGCGAACCGTTTATTCAGCAACCGGCATCGAATTCTGCACTTACGTATCAGAGATCAGCTCGTTCGGCGCCGCCGTTGTCTAAGGTCCGCTTTCGCCTTGTATCCAATGCCGCCAAAACTGTTAAGATAGTTATTCAGATGTTGACAAAGGAATTAGAAGAAACATTAAGCTATGCGGTCGATCAGGCCGTCAAGCACCGGCATGAGTATGTAACACTTGAGCATTTGCTTTTCGCATTGCTCGAGGACAGATCGGCTCGCGATATCCTCTTTAATTGCGGGGCAGAGATCGACACGCTTGCCTCCTCGCTTCAGGATTATTTCCAGGATGTTCTGGAAAAAATGCCGGCAGACGCCAAGCATATGCCTGAGCTGACAGCGACCTTTCAGTCGACGATCCAATACGCCGTGCTGCAGGCCGAAGGCAGCGGTCAGGCAGCTGTCAACGGCGGCAACATTCTGGCTGCTTTTTATCAGGCCGACCAGAGCTACGCTGTTTATCTTTTGCTGCAGCAGGGCGTAACGCGTCTCGATATCCTGAATTATATTGCGCACGGAATTTCAAAGATCGACGCCGGCGATCCGTTCCCGATGTCGTTTGATGAGGATGAAGAATTTGGCGGGATGGCACAGGGCCAGCGACGTCAGCCGCTCGACAGCTTTACGGTCGAGCTTGTCGAAAAAGCGGCGAAAGGCGAGATCGATCCGCTCGTCGGGCGCACGGCCGAGATCGAACGAACGATCCAGGTCTTGTGCAGGCGCAAAAAGAACAATCCTTTATATGTGGGCGAACCGGGCGTCGGGAAGACTGCGCTAGCCGAAGGGCTGGCGCTGAAGATCAGCGAAGGCGACGTTCCCGAGGTATTGAAGAATGCAAAAGTGTTTGCGCTCGATATGGGAGCCGTTCTTGCCGGCACGCGGTATCGCGGCGATTTTGAACAGCGGTTCAAGGCGATCATAAACGACATTTCAAAGCAGCCGAACGCAATTCTATTCATAGACGAAATTCATACGATCGTCGGCGCCGGTTCGGTGCAGGGCGGTTCGATGGATGCGTCGAATATCTTAAAGCCGGCGTTGGCCGCGGGCGATCTGAAATGTATCGGCTCGACAACGTACAGCGAGTATAAAGCCGCATTCGAGCGCGATCGGGCGCTGGCCCGGCGTTTTCAAAAGATCGAGATCGGCGAGCCGACCGTTGAAGAAACGTTCGAGATCCTGCTCGGCCTGAAACGCTTTTACGAAAAACATCACGGCGTGAGATACACCGACGAATCTCTGAGGTCGGCGTCTGAGCTGGCCGGGAAATATATCAACGACCGATACCTGCCGGATAAGGCGATCGATGTTATCGATGAGGCGGGCGCCGCCGTCAAACTATTGGCCGAAGACAAACGACCCACAAGCATCTCGGTGCAGATGGTCGAGAATACGATCGCGCGGATGGCGAAGATCCCGCCGAAAACGGTCGTTGCCGATGAGAAGGACCGGCTCAAAACGCTGAGAGACGATATCAAAAGGGTGATATTCGGACAGGATGAAGCGATCGACAAGATCGTCGACGCTATTCAGATATCTCGTGCCGGGCTCGGGCATCAGACAAACCCCGTCGGCTCATTTCTTTTTTCGGGACCGACCGGTGTCGGCAAAACGGAAGTTTCAAAACAACTGGCCGAAATTCTCGGTGTCGAATTCATTCGTTTTGACATGAGCGAATATGCGGAACCGCACACGGTGTCGCGGCTGATCGGCGCGCCGCCGGGATACGTTGGTTTTGATCAGGGCGGGCTGCTTACCGAAGCGATAATGAAGACGCCGCATGCGGTTCTCGTTTTGGACGAAATTGAAAAGGCGCATCCGAACCTTTTCAATCTGCTGCTGCAGGTAATGGATTCTGCGACGCTGACCGACAACAACGGCAAGAAAGCGGATTTCAGAAACGTCATTCTCATTATGACGACCAATGCCGGCGCTCGCGAGCTATCATCGGGCGGCGTCGGGTTTAGAAACAGCGCCGATACAAAAGGAAATGCAAAGGGCGTGATCGAACGAACCTTTACGCCTGAGTTTCGCAATCGTCTCGATGCCTGGGTAGCATTCAAGGCACTGGATCTCGACATCATCAAACAGATCGTCGACAAATTTATCAACGAACTGAACGGATTGCTCGCTGAAAAAAGAGTGATCGTAAAATTAGATGAACCGGCACGCGAGTGGCTGGCAATACACGGCTTCGATCCCCGGTATGGCGCACGGCCGATGGCGCGTCTTATCCACGAAAAGATCAAAAAGCCGCTGGCGCAAGAGATCCTTTTTGGAAGGCTTGCCGACGGCGGTAGTGTCGCGGTGACCGAGAAGGGCGGCCAGCTCGAACTCGACCTTTGATCGCTCCTAAATTCAAAATGAAAAAGGCCCGTCGATTGAACGGGCCTTTTTCATTTCAGTTGAGCCTTGCGGCTCAAGTTATTTTTTGGCTTTCGCGGCAGGCTTTCGTGCCGGAGCTTTTTTCGCGGCCGCTTTCGGAGCGGTCTTTTTAGCTGTCGACGAAGACTTTTTCACGCTTGCAGCTTTCTTTGCAGGCGCGGCCTTCTTCGGAGCGGCCTTCTTAGCAGGCGCCGCCTTTTTGGCCGGAGCCGCCTTCTTGGCTGTCGAAGCTTTTGCTTTTGGCGCAGCTTTCTTAGCCGGAGCTGCTTTCTTTGCCGGTGCGGCCTTCTTTGCAGTCGAGGCTTTCGACGACGATGAAGCTTTCTTGGCCGGAGCTTTTTTAGCAGCAGCCTTTTTTGCCGGTGCGGCTTTTTTCTTTGCAGCGGGTTTGGCGGTCGCCGCAACTGGCTTAGCAGTGCTGCGAACGCTCGCGGTTGTTTTCTTCTTGGTATTCTTCATATTTTTGGCAACTGTTTTTTTTTGGAATTCTCCTAGAGATCATCTGTTGCGATCCGCGAAAAAACTTTTCAGTTTCGTCGGCGTATCGCTTGACGACCTCGTTGCTTCCGCTTGTGTTGATTTTGCACAGTCGATGTAGGTTAGTTTCGAACTACCGGTTTTGTATTAATGCCGGTCCATTTTTCACAAGCAACTAAAAAACTTGCCTGCGTGAATAAATTAACATATTCACGCACTTAAAATACAACACTTTTTTTGCGCAAATAATATAATTTGTTTTGTATGAAAACAGATGTACTTATCATCGGCGCCGGTCCAACCGGATTAGCGCTCGCGACTCAACTACTGCGATACAAAATTGACTTCATCATCATCGATAAAAATGAGTCGACGACAGCGCATTCCAAGGCCATCGGTGTACAGGCGCGCACGCTCGAAATCTACGAACAGTTGAACATCGCACGCGACCTGATCACGCAGGGAACGATCGTTGAAAGCGCGCGGCTCGTCGAAAGCGGCGAGGTTCGCGGTGAGATCGATCTGAAAAATTTCGGAACGGGAATGAGCCCGTATCCGTTTCTGCTCATCGTCGAGCAAGGTTTGCACGAAGCACTTCTTTACGACGTCATAAAGTCCCAGAATGCCGATGTTCATTGGCTCACAGAGCTACAGGGGCTTTCACAGGACGCGGAAGGCGTAACGGCAAATGTAAAATTTCCCGATGAGAGAATTGAGACGATCAACGCGCGATTCGTTGTCGGATGTGACGGGGCGCATAGTTTTGTGAGACACGCGCTCGGATTAAAATTCGAAGGCGGAACTTTCGAGCGGCTGTTCTATGTCGCCGATGTTGAGATCGATTGGAAGTTCTCACACGACGCCCTGCATGTAAATTTAGGCAAGGATAATTTGACGGCTTTTTTTCCGATGCGGGGTGAAAGGCGTTGGCGTATTGTCGGCACATTTCCCGAGGGCCATGCGAAAGATGAAGGTGAAATTCTGTATGACGAGGTCGAGCGTCAGATCATCGCGGATACAAAAATAAATTTTGATATCACGAAGGTAAACTGGTTTTCGGTTTACAAAGTTCATTCGCGCGCTGTAAATAAATTTTCTGAGGGGAGATGTTTTCTCGCCGGCGACTCGGCGCATATTCACACACCAGCCGGCGCTCAAGGTATGAATACCGGGATCCAGGACGGTTACAATCTCGCTTGGAAATTAAAGATCGCGCTCGACGGCGAGCCGAGCGACGAGCTGCTTGCGTCTTACAATTTCGAACGTCTCGAAAATGCGAAACGGCTTTTGCAGACGACCGATAGATTTTTCCAATTCGGCGCCAGCGAGGAATGGTTTCTTGCATTTATGAGAGTTTATGTTTTCCCGTATGTTGCAAATTTTGCGCTTAGCCTCGACGCCGTTAAGAAGCTTGTCTTTCCGCTTGTATCGCAGATCGGGATCAGTTATCGAACGAGTCCGCTGAGTGTGGGCGGTGACGGGTTTTCTGTAAAAGCGGGCGATCGAATGCCCTATTTTATTGTGGACGGGACGAGTATCTATGATCGGCTGCATGAGCCGAGCTTTCATCTGCTGAATTTTTTTGACGGCACGACCCCTGTCGCCGATTTGGAAAGTGCTGTTGAGAATGTCGCCGACGTATTTACTTTTCCGCTCTATCCGAATATCGCCGAGATCTTTGGCGCGCCAAAAACTTTTTCGGTTTTACTGCGGCCGGATAATTACATTGGTTACATAGCGGAAAACGCCACGGCCGAATCGGTCACACAGTATCTGAAACATCTTGGGATCGCCAAGAATTAGTATCGCCTTAAGAATTTATCTTGCACGCCGCGCCTTTTGCCGCAATGTGACTACTATCGCGTCACTTACTTTTCGCTCGCCTTCTTTGTCCGACGGATGATTGACCACCTTGCCGTCAAGGAACATTGTCGTCGACCCGCCGCCGTCAAGATTCATCGCGTCAGTCGCACCGAGTTCGAGAAGATAAGCCGCGAGATCATCGAGTCCGATGCCGCCGCTTTGTTCCGTGCGTCCGTCGACGGTGATCATCAAAAACTTTCCGTCTTTTAATTTTGCGACAGCGGTCCGCGGATGTCGCGTTTCGACGAACGACTTCGACGACTTTTCCAGCTGCCAGGTGACATCGATCTTTCCGTTTCTAATGAGTTGCGGTACACCGGCTACTACATCTTCAGCATTTTCGAATTCTGGATCTATTCCTTTATTCGTCCTTGCCAACCTGCGAAGAATACCCATTGGAGATTTCAGCTTTCCAGTCGCTATTCCCCTGAGGAAATCAATTTCGTATTTCTTATCGGAGTCAGATCCGAAGTATACGACGTATGCGTTTTCCGGTACGACGGTTCCGCCACTTGTTTCGCCTATCGTTGCAATTGAACACGACGCAATTGAACGGGACTTGCCACAGTTTCGAAGGGCAAGTTCAATATGTTGATTTGTGGTTAATGGTGTTGCCATTCCACGTGTGTACAAAATTATCTCATTAGGTTTTGGCTCCCGGTTGACTCCATCAATCGCCATCGACTTATCCGGATAATAAAATAGGTGGACTGACGACCAAACGTTTCCGAAAACTACCGTCGACCGTTTGTTCTTCCGTGCAATACCGAGAGCGATCCGACCATTTACACTTTCGCTGAGCAGTTCACCGTCGATTTTCAAGACACCCGCCGCGTCTCCGGCCCAAATGCTTTTATCCAGTCTGAAAAATCCAGCATTGATCGCCGCGACGGCGCCATGACGGGTCGCGATGGATGAGGTCTTTTCGGTACCGATAGCGGAGTCCAGGGCATGAGCTACATCAATACGGACTTTTTTCAGATCAAGGCGCAGTAAATTGACCTTGACCATCTTTCCGTTTAAGTCGCGCGTTACCTCGGCGTATTCGACACCGTCATGTACCGATCTGAAGTCCTGCGCGGCGGCCCGATTTCCAAATAAAACAATTATCGCGACTGCGAAAACTAAAATGCGTGGAGCTCTAGCGAACATATTTCAAAATTTGGGACCGCTGTTTTTACGATGGTGATACATTCTTTGAAATTTCTCCGCGTTTGAGAATGCAGGAACGCCAATAGCATTCCTTCAAACTTTTTTCAGGAGAGTTACTGTAATGATAAACCATATCTCGATCGCCGTTAACGAACCCGTGCGGGTGGCGAATGTTTTAGCCGAATTTTGGAAGGGAATGGTATTCCCGTTTCCGCCGGCGCCCGATTCCTTTTTTGTGATCGCTAACGACGGCAAAGGAACTGCTGTCGAAGTAACGCCGGCCAACACTATCCTTGTTCCCGGCGTAGGTTTGCCGTCTGACGATGACCCGACCGCCGCGACCGAAGAATTCGAAGCCAAGTTCGCTCAAAGTGACTTTGTTCCGCGTTATGTTCCGACGCACCTTAATATCAGCACTAACCTGAGCATTGATGAGGTCAAGGCCATCGCAAAACGCGAAGGCTGGCGCACGCTGGTCTGCAATCGCGGCGAGGGTCTTTTCCAACTCGTTGAGGTCTGGGTCGAAAATCGCTTTATGCTCGAGGTAATGACGCCCGAACAGACAGCACGTTATGTCGAGGTTACCGATCCTGAGTTCATCGCACGCGCTTTTGTCGATATGCAGCCGAAAGCGCACCCGGGCGTAAACGTCCAAGTGCCGGAGAATCTGAGTATCATCGGTTAATGTGATCAAATGTTGAGGCCGTGTTCAGATGATGCATGGTCTCAACATTCCCGCTGGTCAAAATCCATCCAGCGTCCTGACCATTCAAAATACTGGGTCGCCGTAAAACGCTTCTTGTAATCGTAAAACGAATTCCCGTCATAGCAATACCCGAGATAGTAGAAAGTTTTTGAATGAGCGATCGAATACTCGATCTCTTTGAGAAGAGTAAAGATGCCAAGGCTCCGCTGGGCAAGTTTGGGGTCGAACATCGCGTAAATGCTCGAGGTGGAATCGTCGCCGACGTCAAAATAACTGACGGCCGCCAGCTTGCCGCTCAGATATACTGCAAGCTCTTTTGCGTCACATGGCCGGTCTGCCGGCGTATGCGAAAGAAAATCGTAGATCGAATCGGGAACACCCTCTTTGAATCGTTGTTTGTGGCGCTGAAAAAGTGACGCGGACGTTTTGGTGATCTTGATCGGGCGGATCGTGGTTTTAAGATCGGCGTTCCTTCTCAAGATCCGGCGTTGGCTTTTTGAAAACGAAAACTCCGCGAGGCGGATCCTGAGCGGCATCACGCAGCGTATCTCGAAAGAGTGGAAACCAAAACTATAGCGGAAAAAATAACTGCCGAAATGTCGCCAACCGCCGGCTAGCAAAATATCTAACTGGGCGGGCGATACCTGGTCGGCGTAAAACGCTTCGTTGATAAATTCCGCGGCGTCAGCCATCTCTTTTTATGGATTAAAACGCGGCGTTTTTGATCAGAATAATGTTACCAATAACCGACCGATCCAAATACCGACCCTCCGCTCACCAATTGACCTTTCCTTCCTGCGACGTATCGATCTGTGTCAGCTCGACGCCCTCGTTATAGAAAAAGATCTTCATATTGTCGAAAAGGAACTGGTGTGAATCGGGGTTCGAGACATCGAGGCCGAAGTGATTGATAATCTGC
>JBDTMQ010000028.1:0-6406 GCA_039934155.1 Acidobacteriota bacterium
TATGAACGAGCTCGACCGTTGCATTCAGAAAGCTCTTTTGCAGACCTTTTTGGGAAAAAGGCACAAGCAGCGGATTGTCAAAAAATGCGACCGGCATCCGCTCGCTGCGTTCCTGCCAGCCTTGCTTGCTCGTAAGAAACTCGCCTATACGTTCGACCTCACCCAAATATCTGCGAGCCTCAACGCGTATATCCGGATCCATCGGGTCCTGCTGATCCTTGAGCAGAATATCCGGCGTCAGCAACTCAAAGCGTGTGTTTTTTTGATATTGGGCGGTCGCGTCGTGCGGATTCTCAAACCAGCCTATCTGAACCGCGGCAACCGGCAGACTTGTCTCTTTCCCTGTATAGATCTGACTGCCGTCGGCTGCAAAGGTCGTTCGGTTGTCAAGAATTTCGGCGGCCCAACGCCTCGCTTCCTGGTGATCAGCCCAGCTGCCGGAAAAAGGAAGTACAACTCCGCCGTTGCTGAAAAGCTCTCGTGACGGCACGGCGCCCGGATTTTCCGAGGCGTTCAATCGTGACGTAATATCTTCGGGGGCGGCCGAACCGATCGTGGCGAGCGCGCTGAGAAACGCGTCCGCGGACGAGAGATGTTCGCCGATAAAGTCTCGAAATTCCTCGGATCTTTTCGTAAGTTCGGCGTTGAGAGATTCTCTGGTAAGCATTAACCGGTATCAAAGCTCCCATTTGGCGAGGAATTTTTCAATGTGCTGCCGGTCGGGCAAACTCGCCTCGGTCTCGAGAAAATCCCTGAACTGATAGAGCTCGTCCTGATATTCCTGGTCCTCCATCTTGCCGCAAAAATGTACAAAGCGGAGCCAGACGAGATAGGTATTCAAGGTGTCGATCTGGTTGTATTCGACGATCGACTTTATGTCGCCTGCCAGCCAGAGCTCGACGACCTGCTGACCGTCGACGTCGATCTTGCCCGGAAAGCCGCACAGCCGGGCGATCTCGTTGAGCCGCGGCGTCATTTTTCCGTTCGAAAAATGTCTCAGCAGGTCGAGATGCTCTTCGCCGTATCGGTAAAAATAATCGCGGCCATCCCACGGTTTATTCGGCCGTGTGCAGAATTTAGGCGCCGTGACCTCGTTTACCAGTCCGCGTTGGATCAGCACCTGAAGGTCGGATTCGGCGGAGTTAAAGCCGACAAGATTGGGCTCGCGTTCGCCGATGAAATATAGAAATCGTTGGATCAAATAAGATTCGTCGGCATCCTCCATCACAGCCGGAAGTTTGGGCAGCGAACTCAACTTGAATTCGGCCTGCCGTTCGCCGTCAACGTACACGATCCTTCGGGAAAGAAATGCGATCGAGACGATCCTTGAGAAAATATATTTTACGAACGGCCGTGGGCATTCCTCCGCATCATAACCAGCCGTGTTCTCCCACAACACTTGCATTGCCTCGCGCTCGCCCGTACCAGCCGGCAGATCGTACAAGCGCGTCGCTCCTGCCGTATCAGGCACCCATTCAAGATCAAAGAAAACGGTCAGGTCTTTAAGGTCGTTTTTTAGCATTAGAAACGATAGATTCGGACAAAAGGTTGTCGTGGGTAAACGCTTTTAATAATAGCCGAGTATGGGAATTTTCTGAAGCTGACCAGCTTGTTTGGGAGACTACTTCACTCTGCTGGTCCGGCGTTTGAGGAAATCCATCAGCACGAACTGAGTAAGATTATTTGGGTTTGCAAAGTATGCCTTGCCGCGTGTCATGGCCGACATTCGCTTAACAAAATCGACGAGATATTGATCGCTGGCGAGCATAAAGGTGTTGATCATTATATTCGAACGCCGGCAAGCCTGAACCTCTTTGAACGTCTCGGCCATCACAAAAGGATCATTGCCCATCGAGTTCTTATAAAGCATCCGTTTCCCGCCGGAGACCGTTTCGGAATACCGGCGATAATTGAAATAAGCCGCATTTGATGGCTCGATGAACGCCGCTGTCGGTTTCCCGTCTGTGATCATGACGATCTGCTTCATATCCTTTCGCTGCGAATTCAATATTCGGTGGGCGAGTTTGAGGCCTTCGGCAGTATTAGTGTGAAACGGGCCGACTCGTGTTGCGGCCAGCCGTGCCAGCGGTACTTCTTCGGCATCGTCGTGAAAGAGTACGATTCGCAGACTGTCACCCGGATATTGAGTTCGGATTAGATGGGAAAGCGCCAGCGCAACTTTCTTTGCCGGAGAGAAACGGTCCTCGCCATAGAGGATCATCGAGTGCGAACAGTCAAGCATTACGACCGTGCTGCACGATGAGCGATAGTCCTGCTGATGTACGTAAAGGTCGCCGTATTCGAGCGCGAGCGGAACGCCGATGCCCTCACGCGTTATCGCGGACATTAGGGTGGCATTAACGTCGAGATTGATCGTATCGCCGAATTCGTACTGCTTTGAGCTGAACGCAGCCTCGACCCCGGTGTCGAGATAATTCGTTTCGTGACGGCCGAACGATGAGCGTCCGACCGAACCGAGCAGTTTCTGCAGAGTTTTATAGCCTAAAAGATCAAGTCCTTTTTCGGTCACCTCAAAACGAATGTCTCTCGGCAGCGGTCCGCCCGTCTGGACGCAGCCAGTGGTGCCTTGAGCTGTCGGCTGCGGCACTTCCTTGACATCGAGATAACCCTCTTCGACCAGCCGCTCGATCAGCCGGTTTATCAGTTCTTCCAAAAGCGAGCCGCGAAATTTACCTTCGTTCTCGGCAAGCATTTGCTCGACGTCCGCCTCGTTGAGAATGCCTTGTTCCAAAAGCGTGCGTAGAAGGGCTTGCCGTAAGGCATCGAGCGATTCATCAGGCTCATTTTGCTGGCGGGTCCACCAATAATCCTCGTTATAGCCCGAATCCAGGATCTGGTCAGAGAGCGCGTCCATCAAACTGCCCAGGTCGACGCCGCCGACGTCGAACCCTCTGAATTTTGAGTAACGAATAAACTTCATTGCTGCTTATCAGGCGTTCCGGGCCTTGTCACGCGCCTGCGACCGGCGTTATATTATTGGAACACTCTTCCCTGTTGGCTCTCTCCAAAAACTTAGCACAATTCTCTCCCGGAATTGAAATCTTTAAAAGGAAGGACTCTCAAATATGAAGAAGTTTTTGGTCTCGGCGATCTTTTTTGTGATGATCGGAGTCGGTCTGCCGTTGTCGGTCGAAGCTCAGCGAAGCTGTCCGCGAAATAGGCGAGTGAGCCGTAATTATTCGTCGCGAACCTATCGAACGGCGCCCCGGTATTACACGACCTCTTACAGCACACAGCGGCGCCCGAGCTTTTACAGGCGGCATCGAAACGTGATCAATATGGCTATCGGCACAGGGGCCGGACTGCTGATCGGCGGTCTTGTCGGCGGACGACGCGGTGCCGGCATCGGCGCGCTTACCGGTCTCGGCGGCTCGGCACTTTACACATACGGGCTGAACCCGAAAAAGCGCCGATATTACCGGCGATACTGATCTCAGGTTTTACGGGATACGCCTCGCTTTCCCGGCGCGTTGCCGATCGGCATCGCGTTTTTTTGCGCCTGACCGTTTGCGTCACACGATAACGCTGATCTATAGCCGATTTAGTGTGCTCGGCAAGCAACACAAAAATCCATTTTCTACGTTAAGTTGTTGAGAATACACGTTCTTATGTTTGTGGCACGCCTCTTGCCAGTCTCTATAGCGACGGAACCGAAGAAGGGTTCGAATAATTTAAGGGGAGAAACTCACGCAATGAAAAAGATTATTTCAACATTTATGATGGTAGCAATGATGGCAGTTATGGTCCCGTTAATGTCCAGCTCAGCCGACGCGCAGACAAGGCGGACAATACGCTCGCGAACGTATGCTACAACGACCTATAAAAAGCCCAGCTATTACAGCCGTCACCGTAACTTGATCAATATGGCGATCGGAACCGGTGCGGGAGCACTCTTGGGCGGGCTGATCGGCGGAAAGAAAGGAGCCCTTTTAGGTACCGCGATGGGAGCAGGTGGAACGGCACTTTACACCTATAAGTTTAATCCGAAGACCAAACGTTATTACAGAGTATATCGCCGATAATCAACGGCAGGTATGAACGAACCGGGGAGGGTGAAACCGCGTCAGGCCGAAAGGCCGGGCGCGGTTTTTAATTGTAGCCTTCGATATCGGTAAAGTCTTCGTAGATCATTCCGCGACGGTCGCGTTTGGCTTTGGTTACTGCCTCGAAACCGCCGTCCTCGCTCCGCGAAATTTTATTCTGCGCATACAGGCCCTCGAGAACGAATTCGCAGGCCGACGCCAGCATTGGTTGGTCGGCTTGTTCGATCTCGAGCGGAAGAAGCGTCGATCCGATAAGGTCGGGAACGCTCTCGAGAAGGGAAACGCATTCAGCCGACGAGACCGTATCAGATAACAGCATCTTGTTGCCCTGATCGAACCACTCGATGGCCGGTGTAAAGTCTATGCCGAGGAAATAGCCTTCGAATATGACACCCGCGGCCCGCTTTATCAGGTCTTTGGCGATTCGCGCGGCACCGGCCTGTTCGCCTTCGTACTCAAGCTCCATTTTGCCGGTCATTGCCGGAAGAGCGGCATAAACATCCGAGATGCGCGGCACCGCCCGGCTTTCGCCCGTTATTAGTGAACGTCGCTCGGCGTTGGAGACGGCCGCCTCGATGGTTGTGATCGACATGCGTTGAGAAACGCCTGAGCGTTTATCGATGCGTTGGTCATCGCGCGCTTCGAATGCGATCTGCTCGACCGTCTCGGCGATGAATTCGGGAACAAAGAGCTCGGTGTCGCCGCCCGGGCGATCGGTCCAGGCCTCCTGCCGAGTGATCCGGGCGCCGAGCTCGACGCTTGCCGGATAATGCGTATGGATCTCGGCTCCGATCCTGTCCTTGAGCGGCGTGATGATCTTGCCGCGGGCCGTGTAATCCTCGGGGTTGGCTGAAAATACCAGCATAATATCGAGCGGAAGACGGACCGGATATCCCTTTATTTGCACGTCGCCCTCTTGCATGATGTTAAAGAGGCCGACCTGGATCTTGCCCGCCAAATCGGGCAGCTCGTTGATCGCAAAGATCCCGCGGTTCGCGCGCGGCAACAGGCCGAAATGTATGGTCAGCTCATCAGACAAAAGATGCCCCCCTTTGGCTGCTTTTATCGGATCGACGTCCCCGATGATATCGGCAATAGTGACGTCGGGCGTCGCAAGTTTTTCGACGAACCGGTTATCGCGGCTGACCCAGTCGATCTTGGTCGCCTCGCCGTGCAGCTCGACCTGTTGGCGGCCGTATGCACTAAGCGGGGCGAACGGGTCGTCGTTCACTTCAGATCCGGCAATGATCGGAATGCGCTCGTCGAGCAGCTCGGACAATTGGCGAATGATGCGGCTCTTTGCCTGGCCGCGAAGGCCGAGAAGTATAACGTTGTGACGCGACAGAACAGCATTGACGAGCTGTGGAATAACGGTCTCTTGGTAGCCAAGTATGCCGCTGAACAGCGTCTCGCCAGATCTGATCTTGGCGATCAGATTCGATCGCATTTCATCTTTGACGCGACGCGGCTTATAGCCAGCCGATCTTAATTCACCTAATGTTCCTGGTTCGCTCATTTAACTACATGATAACGCCATTGGCCGGATAGGTTAATTTCTATTCACGTTTTCGCCTTTTCGTGGCCGGTTTTGCCTTCGATGAATCGGCTTTGGTCTTCGATGCCTTTTTAGGTCGGGATCGTTTCGCTGCCGGCTTTGACGCCGGCTCGATCGCGGGACTTTTGATACCTACAAAATAGAGTGTCGGAACGTCGCCGACCGCACGGAGACTGTGAAACACATCGGGCGGCAGAAAGTCGCGATCGCCCGGACCGATCCTATAAACACCGCCATGAAGCAGCCGTATCTCGAGCATTCCGCTGACAACCCAACGCGAATAGTACTCGGTATTTTTCTGCATCCCGTAGAAAACGCCCGGCAGGTCGCACCACTGATTGATTTCGTAGCCGTCGGCGGCCAGCATGTCAGCGAGCCGCGCCGGATGCGGCAGGAAGGGTTCGGACCACCGGACGATCTCGTATTGTTCGGCCATTTACGCGTTCCTCTCTCTTAGCTTTCGCTTGATCATTGCGATCTGCCCACGATGATGTCCTTCGTGATCGACCAGGCACTGCAGAATATGGGCCAGGCTGACCTTCTGGGGCGGCGATACACCCGACCGCGGATGAAAGCGGCTGAGGACGCCGTCATTGAGAACTGAAAGCCACTGCCGGGTATCAGCAGAAATTCGGTCGATCGTGTCGATACAGTATCGGGCAGTAAATCCGCGGTCAACGTCGTTCTCCATTGTATCGCAGCAATGCGACAACCGCTTTTCCTCGTCGGCCATCTCGCGTTCCATCGCGATCGAACTTATCCAAAAATAGTCCGTTTCGCCGAGATG
>JBDTMQ010000029.1:0-3316 GCA_039934155.1 Acidobacteriota bacterium
AAACGGTTGCCGAGCATTTTTCGGTAGAGCTTATTCACCACCATCGAGCGGCCGACGACGCCAACGCGACGGCCAGGATCTTCATTATTTTATTAAAGGACCTTTGCACGAGGGGCGTTCGCGACCTTGCCGCGGCGCATCGTTTTGCCTCAAGAAGTAAATATGTCAGACGCCAGGGTGCTGCCACCTGAAAACCTGCAGAATTTGGATATTCGTTCGACACCACGGGAAGAAATGGATCTCGTCCCGCTGGATACATTTGCGTATGAATATCCGGGTCGCGAGATCTGGATCGATTTTGAGATCCCGGAATTTACGGCGATCTGTCCATTTTCAGATTTTCCCGATTTTGCCGTTATCCGGCTCGAGTACGTTCCCGATCAACGCTGTATCGAGCTCAAGAGTCTAAAGATGTATATCAACGCTTTTCGAAATATCAAGGTATTTCATGAGCATGTGATCAATATAATTCTCGAAGATTTTGTCAATGCTTGTGATCCTATGCGGGTAGAGATCGAAGGTGATTTTCACGTGCGTGGAAATATAAAGACCGTGGTCAGGGCAAGCTACTCGAAGGATCAGAAGAACTAGTGGACGGCCGCCGACATTACGCGAGGCTGTGTAAGCGTATGTTTTCCGCAGGCGATCTCGACCAATTGGTCGATCTCAGCTCTCAGCGCGCTTTCGTCAGCCGATTCGGCGTTCGTGATCTCAGAAACTATCAGGAACTTTGCCTTTTCAAGAAGGGTCTGTTCGCGGAAAGACAGCTTCTTTTCATGGCTTAAAAAGACAAGCTTCTTAAGCACGTCGGCCGCTTGAAAGACGTCGCCGGACTGCAGCTGTTCGGCAAAATGTCTCGACCTGGTCTTCCAATCGGCCGACACAGGCTCAAAATCGGTTGAAAGCCGGGCGATAAGCGAGCGGCATTGGATAGAGCTGATTATTGGACGGATCCCGACATTTTCCGCGTTCGCCATCGGGACCAGGATCGTTGAATTATCGCTCAAAACCCTCAGCGAATAACAGGGGATGGAACGGTCGCCTATCGTCTTGCGTTGGATCTCTTCGACCATGCAAACGCCTTGACTCGGATAAGCCACTTTTTGGCCAATGTTCAATTCCATCGTTATTCGTCCCGTTTCTGTTAACGGGTCGCGAGGCGCGATCAGTTTCGGATTATCTCTCGTATTATAACACAAAACAGGCCAATTCGAAAGGTATTTTCCGGCACGTCTAAATACTAGCAAGAAGGAAGTTTAAGAGTAAAAATGGTGCCGGTGCCGAGCGTCGAACTGACCATGATATCGCCGCCGTGCAGCCGCGCAAGATGCTTTACGATAGCCAGGCCGAGGCCGGTGCCGCCTACCTGCCGCGTTCGCCCGCGGTCGATCCTGTAGAATCGCTCGAATATACGAGCGACGTGATCAGGCCTGATTCCGTCGCCCTCATCCCGTACGGAGATCAGGTCGAAACCATCGCTTTTCTCGAAAGTTATTTCAACCGGACCGGTTTCCCGATTGAACTTTACGGCATTGTCGACGAGATTTGTAAGCATTTGCTCGAGCCGTCGCGGATCGGCGAAGACCTCGACATCGGAGCCAAAACTGCGCTCGATCGTGACGCCGCGTTCGGCCGCTTTGGCCGAAAGGCTGGCAGCGATCTCATCGACAACGGCCGCGAGCTTGATCCGGCAAAGTTCGATCAACACGGATCCGCTCTCGATCATCGACAGCTCAAGAATGTCATCGATCAGGCCGTGCATTCGTTCAGCATTGCGGAGGATCACCGAAAGAAACCGACTGGCATTCTCATGGTCGTCAATAGCGCCGTCCTGCAGGGTTTCGACGAAGGCAAGGATCGAGGTGAGCGGCGTCCGAAGCTCATGCGAAATGTTGGAGAGGAATTCCTGCCTGACGCGTTCAAGGCGTTCGATCCTGGTGATGTCGTAAAAAACGCCGATAGCCCGCCTTTCTCCGTCAAGATCGGCAGGAGCGATATGCGTGTCGAACACTAATTTTTCCGGGCCCGTGATCTCGACTCTTAGGTCGGAAGCCGATCCGGTATCGAAGGCAAGACGAAACGCATCGTGCAGTTCCGGGTCGCGGATCACCTCGCTCAACAGACGTCCGTCGAGACGCTCGCCTCGACCGAAGGAATTATTCGCTGACCTATTGGCGACCTCTATTCGCATCGAATCGTCGATGACCAGCAGCGACTCGCGAGAATGTTCGATAATAGCCTTGAGAACCGCGCGCAGGGGCGCCTCAGTAGTTCGGGGTGATTCGCCGGCGTGTGTCATTGATCTCCGGTAAAGCGATATCCAACGCCAACGACCGTCTCGACACAGCCCGAACACTCACCGAGCTTTTGCCGCAGGCGGCGTATGTGGACGTCAAGGGTACGCATATCGCCGAAATAATTGTATCCCCAGACTTCGTCCAGCAACTGTTGGCGGCTGGCGACCCGTCCGAGGGTCCGGACGAGATGGCCAAACAGGGCAAATTCCTTTCGCGTCAGCCTTACATTTTCACCGCCGCAGGTGACCCGCATGTCTTCAAAATCGACGGTCAGCCTGCGGTCTTCGTACCGGGGCTGCGTTTCCTTTTCGGCCCGGCGCAAGACTGCCCGCACGCGGGCGACGACCTCCTTGACAGAAAACGGTTTGGAAATATAGTCGTCCGCACCAGAATCGAGGCCGGCGATCTTGTCGGCCTCTGCGGCCTTGGCCGTGAGCATAATGATCGGAGTTTTTTCGGTCAGGGTTTCGCGTCTTAACCGTCGGCACAGTTCCATGCCGCTCATGCCAGGCAGCATCAGATCGAGAATGACGAGCGACGGCGTCGACCGTTCGCCGAGGGCGACACGCAGCCCTTTTTCAGCTGACTCGGCGATCGTTGTGCGAAACCCCTCACGCCTGAGGTTGTACTGCAGGCTCTCAGCGATATCGGCGTCATCCTCAACGATCAAAATATTGTGATGCATAAGACATCGAAACGAACCGACGATTCAAACTTGTTTTCGACAGTTTATGATTTGGGGCTTACGACGATATTAATACAATGTTACGTTCGTGTTAATTTTTACCGGCTGGCGTCAGCGTCTTTGGGCCGCATAACTGACTGAACGGTACCCGTGCCGGGGCGGATCTCGGTCCAGTGTTTCATGTCCAGATCGATCTCAGCAACGGCGGCCGTGGGCATCGTCTCCTGTTTTCCGGTAAGTAGATGGATCAGCATTTCGGTGCTCGGATTATGACCGACCAGCATTAAATTCTCGGCCGCGTCGTCGGCCTCGGCGACGACTTTCAACAACGTGT
>JBDTMQ010000030.1:0-3644 GCA_039934155.1 Acidobacteriota bacterium
GGTTTGGGGATTGATCGCTGCCTCCTCGATCATAACGCTGCTGCTCGGGGTGACCGGGATCGGAATTCTTTACTTTGGCTTGGCGATCGGCTCACTTCTTGTCATTTTCACGGTAGCTGCCCTGCAATCGATACCTTTCGCAGCGTTTTTGGTCGGGCTAGCGATCGGGCTGCTCACCGCCTTTGGCACGATCTGGGTCTTCTTTTTGCTTGCATCAAGATTTGCGTATGTTCCACAGGTGATGCTGGTCGAGGGGCTTGGCGTTTTTGCTGCGATCGGCCGCAGCGCAACCCTGGCCGGCGGCAGCGTAAAGCGTTTGGCTGCTCTGTTCGTCTTTTCGATGATAGCGACGTATTCTGCGCTTGCTATTCTCTACGTTCCTCTCGGCTGGCTGGCCTGGACTCAGGGGATCGAAATACTGGGATGGAATGAGGAAATACTGCCGGCTTGGTACGAGATCGCGACACAATTGATCTCTCAGGCCAGCTTGATCTTTCTATCGCCGGTTTGGATGATTGGTCTGTGTCTGCTTTACGTAGATGAACGAGTAAGGGCCGAGGGTTACGATATCGAACTATTAGCGGCGCGGCGATTGGGCGACATTCCATCTGCGCCGGCCTCGTATGTCAATCCGCTTCAGCCGGCGTTGGCTGGTTCACCAAACAGTTTGGCTTCGCCTACGGCACGTTCCCAATTCACGACGCTTGGACTCGATTAGATGGCTGACGTTTCTCTCACAGGTCGGTTTTGCTTGTTAGTTCTATTCAGCTTGCTACTGGCGTCGGCGGCGTTTGGCGTGACGCCCACCCAATACCGAAGTGACATCGATTCTGCAAAAGCGAGTATCGATATCCTTACGCGTTATCTCAATAATGGAAGCGGCCCGAACGAACCTCGGCTGGTGCGCGACGTGCGCGAAAGGTTACCCGTGTCTCAGCGGATCGAATGGCAGGGAAGCTCTGTCGAATCCGCCAACCAGTGGCTGAATGCACGCCTCGACGCGTTCACGTCCGAATCTGGTTTCGATAAGCGGCGTCAGATCCTGATCGAGATCGGTGAACGACTGAGTGCGATCTCGGCTGCCGTACGGTCTGCCGAGGCTCAGTCACCGGATCAGCGATCAAAGGATGAGGACAAGACAAAGCTCGCGGAAATTCTCGGCCGCGAAGAATATCAAAAAACTGAGGCGGCGGAAGAGGGATTCGCAGCCAGATTGCTTCGCCGATTTTTAGAATGGCTAAGAAGCGTCTTCCCAGGTTTTAACCCGCCAAATTTGGAACCCGGTCGGATGCAATCGACGACAGTTGTATTACAAGTGCTGCTTTATATCCTGATCGCCGGGCTCTTGGTGTTTGGCCTTTACAAATTTGCTCCTTCGATCTTCCCGAGTCTCAGAAGAAACCGAAAAACTAGAGAAGGAAGCCGAACGATCCTGGGCGAGATAATCGCGCCAAATGAATCCGGCGAAGATATTTTTTCCGTTGCTGAGCGGCTGGCGCGTGACGGCGATGTTCGCGGTGCGATCCGAAAGGGTTATATTGCTTTGCTCTGCGAGCTTAGCGACCGGCGACAGATAAAGCTTGTTCGGCATAAAACCAATCGCGATTACATTCGCGAACTTCGGGTCAAACGCGACCTGCAGTCGGGATTGGGCAGTCTGACCGGAGTCTTTGAGAAATTTTGGTACGGAGTCGAATCGCCCGCAGGAGACGACTGGGATGAGTTCCGGACGGAGTATAACGCAGCGATCCGACATATTCAGCAATGAAGCAGAAGCTAGGAGTAGTCATTTTCATATGCCTTTTGTTTGGCGGTCTTGCCGGTCTCAATGCGTTGTCTTATGTACAAAAACCGAAGCCTACCGACAGTGAATTCGAGCCAAACAGGTCGACCTTCAATTCGGGAGTTAGCGGGACCCAAGCCTTTTATGCGCTGCTCAATGAATCGGGAAGAAAGGTGACACGTTGGCGATCCAGCATTGCTGAGCTGGCCGGGTCAACTGACTCGCCGGCGGTCTTCGTGATGGTCGGTTCGCTAAGACGTGATGTCACCGCCGCGGAAGCAACGCAGATACTTGAATGGGTATCAGATGGCGGGCGGCTGGTAGTGATCGATCGTGAGCCTCCAAAAGAGCTTCTGGTCACGACCTCGAATTGGCAGATCACAATGTCTACGCCGACGGGCGGTGACGATCATACCGACATATCTACTGCTGCCTCAGCGGCGATGCCTGTCCAGCCATCCTTTTTAACGCGTGGTGTGAATGCGGTGCAGCCGTCCCGATATTCCAGATCGCTCTTTTTCGAACGTGTCCAGAATCCTCCTGATGCTTTAGAAGGGAGGCCAGGAACAGTCGCTGAAGGTGAAATACCGCTGGCTGCGGCGCCGGTCGTGCATGTGGCCGGCGGCAGCGGAAATCTGGTCGTCGATGCGCCTTTCGGCGACGGAAACATTATCTTTGTCGCCGATCCGTACATTGTTTCAAATGCGGGGATAGCACTAGCCGATAATGTAAAGCTGGCGGTCAACCTGGTCGAAGCTGGTGACGGCCTTATAGCATTTGATGAGTTTCATCAGGGCTATGCCGCGAATAACAGCTTCTTCCGTTTTTTCGAGGGTACGCCAATGATCGCGATCTTTGTCCAACTGATCGCGCTCATTATGCTTGTGTTCTTGTCACGGAGCGCTCGGTTTGCCCGTCCGCTGCCCGCGGCAGAGCCCGATCGGCTTTCGAAACTCGAATATGTCGCGGCGATGGCAGAGCTTCAAAGGCGGATGGGCGCGATCGATCTCGGGCTCGAGAATATTTACACTGACTTTCGTCGTCGGGCCGCCAGGCTTTTTGGCGTCGACAATCTCGCGACGCGTTATGACGAGCTCGCCCGGTTGATCTCTGGGCGGCTCAATAACGATTATCGTGAAATGTTCGATCTGCTATTCGCATGCGAAGACATTATTCGGGGTGCGCCTGTGTCCCGGAAGGAAACGCTTCGCATCGTTCGACGACTGCGTGCGGTAGAACACGACCTTGGTCTGAGAAGGTCGGTGAAGGCAGAGGCCTGATGTATGACCAATGCCGTTATACTCCTGCTTCTGATACTTTTCTTCTTCACCAGTGCGATCGGTGTCGTGACAGGCAGCAATTCATTGATCACCGTGCCGGTAATGTTTCAGTTCGGCATCGATGAAAAGGTGGCTGTCGCGACAAATATGTTCGGACTGACGTTTATGGCTGTCGGCGGCGCGATCCCTTTTGTCAGGCAGAATAAGATCGAGATAGGCCGCATCATGCCGATGATCGTTCTAACGATCGTCAGCTCTGCGATCGGCGCTGCCCTGGTTGGGTTGATAACAGATCAAGGGATCAAATTAATGGTTTCGATCGCGATGATCGCGATCGCAGCGTTCACGCTATTCCGGCCCGACGCGGGCATCAAGACACAACCAGCTGTTGGCGGGCGGCTCGCCCTTTCTTACTCGATCGTCTTTCTTCTTGGCATATACGGCGGACTCTATAGCGGCGGATATGTCACGATCCTGACATCCGTGCTCGTCGTGTTTTTTGGGATGACGTTCAGCGAGTCGGTCGCCGCGACCAAAGTGATCAATGTTTTTTCGTCGCTAATTGCCTCGATAGTTTTTAT